>DATJCC010000032.1:0-7737 GCA_035514995.1 Microbacteriaceae bacterium | reverse complement strand
GGCGCTACAGTAAGCCTGATAACTGAGTCAGGAGTTGAACTTGTATCTGATGACTATGTAGTCGATCCTGATGTGGAGGACCCAGCTGAAACCGCGACGGTAAAAGTTACTTTCACTCCCGCCGGACTTGCTAAGCTCACGCTCGCAGTTAAAGGCGACGCAGATGCCGCTCCAGCTGTTACAGGTGATCCAAGCACTCGTGTAATCGTTACTGTTAACACCAAAGTAAACTCCATTGGCACAGGCGAGACAGCTGCAATCATTCCCAACGAAGCTGTCATTTTTGACAACGCAACAAAAGTGGAAAGCGAAACCGGTGGAATACCTACCGATACACCTGAAACCAAATGGGGCGCTGTAAACTTCACCAAAGTAGCAGCAGAAAGCGATGAAGCACTCGAGGATGCAATATTCCAGGTTTTTGCTTCTGAAGCCGATGCTTTAGCACAAGAGAATGCGTTGACAGCGTTCAATGCTGAAGGTGAAGCTGACACCCAATTCATAAGTGGTAGTGGCGGTAAAGTTGTAATCGAAGGCCTAAGATATTCACGCTTTGCAAACAACGAGACAATCGATGAAAATAATCCTGACTACCAGCAGTACTGGCTCGTTGAAATTACTTCGCCAGATGGTTACGAACTGTTGGCCAACCCAATCGCTTTTGAGGTAAACAGCCCAAGCTCAGCGCTAGTTGTAAGCGGCGCTGCAGGTGGCGATGAGGGAGCCCTTGACCAGGTTGTCAACGTTCCACATAACGCTGGCTTCGAATTGCCACTCACCGGTGGCACAGGAACACTGCTCATCACCATCATTGGTGGTGCAGCTCTAGCCTTCGTGCTCATCGCAGGTAGCCGCAAAAGATCAGCAAACCAAGCCTAAGCTACACAGCTAAGGTTGTGCACTAATTGAGAAAGGGGGAGAGCTAGTAATGTCGGTTTCAACGCTAAAAAAAGCCGAGTCGCAAGACTATGAGCAGACAGCTAACTCTCCCCTGACTCATAGGGTGCGCGCGAGCAGACCACAAAAGCAAAAAATATTGGTGCCAGTGTTGATTCAAATAGTGACATTTTTTGGATTAGCAACACTGCTCTATCCGAGTGCAGCAGACTGGTTTGCAACTCTTAATCACAACGCTGAAATCTCGGGTTACATACAAAACGTAGAACAATTAGAAGTCGCAGGTCAACAAGAAAACTTGTTGGTCGCACAAGAATACAATTCAAACATTCCACCGGGCATGTTGCGTGACCCTTATTCAACAAACGCAGCCGCCGAAGCAGCTGTAAGTGGTAGCTCATACGATGAATATTTAAAAACAATGTTGGTCGGAGAAAGCTCTGTAATCGGCGAAATTAGCTATCCAAGGCTTAAAGTTGATCTTCCCATCTATCACGGCACTACTGATGAAGTGATATCAAAGGGAGCCGGGCACCTTTATGGCTCTTCTCTTCCGATAGGCGGAGCGTCGACACACACACTTCTGACTGCACATTCAGGGTTAGCAAAAGCACCTCTTTTCACCCCGGTATTAGAAGCGCAAATAGGCGACGTATTCCATGTCACCTCGCTAGGCGAAACACGCTATTACGAGGTTGAAGCAGTGCAAACAATCCTTCCAGAAGAAACAGCCGGCCTGGGCATAGTTGACGGCGCGGACTTAGCCACACTCATCACCTGCACTCCTCTCGGCTCAAACACTCATCGCCTCTTAGTGCAAGGCGTGCGGATCCCGCCCCCCGATACTAAAAAATCCGCCGATGAAATCGTAATCGCAGGCGACGGAAAACAAGCAGGCTTTCCATGGTGGGCTTTAGGATTTATTGGTGGAAATGCGGTAGTTGCTACCACACTTTTTGCTAAACCAAAACGCCAGCGACCAAGACTTAAAAAAACAGACAACCGAATGAGTAGGCATGAAAACGGTATTTCCAGAGGTAAAAGCGAGCGCTCACTATGAAACTCAATCACATGATTGCTAAATCAAACAAAATTTTCTTAGCGCTTACCGCAACTTTAGCCATGCTTTTGTCAATGGTTCTGGGAGCCTCTGCTGCGTATGCAGCCCCCATAGGCAACCCAACCCAAATCGACCCAGACGCCAACACAACACTTGTGATCCACAAAGTAGAGCAACCACACGACTTTGGTCTGCCAGCAGACGGGCTGCCTATCGACAACCCGGCCGAGTTACCACCACCTGTGCAGGGCGCAAACTTTACAGCGACTCTAGTGCCTGGAATCAACATTACGACCTACGCAGGTTGGCAACAAGCAACCGAAATGACCATTGCCGATGCCCACGCACGTATTACATGGGAAAAACCCGTAGCATCAGGCACAACAGACGTAAATGGTCTGCTGCATTTTGATCTTAAAGTCGGCCTGTACTATATAGACGAAGTCTCAGTGCCTGCCGGTGTCGTGGCGGCAGAACCATTTTTGGCAGTGCTCCCGATGAATGCGCCAGAAACAAGCGACTGGCTTTATTCAGTGCACGCTTACCCTAAAAACCCACGGGTATCAGTAGACATTGGAGTTTATGACTGTAAAGCGGTAAGACTGGGCGACACAGTCTCATGGACTTCAAACTCAGACATTCCGAGAAAAACTGAAATCGATGGATACGTTGTGCAAAACATAATCGTGCCAGAGCTCCTACTTACTGATCGAGCCGAGCAAGTAGGAGTCAAACTGCAGGGTAAAAACGCTCCAAAGCTAGAATCGAAAGACTTTAAAACTACAGTGATCACTGTAGATGGTAAAGAAACAATTGCGGTTGAGTTCACTGCAACAGGCAGAGCTAAACTAGCCAAAGCAAAAGAACTAGACCCAAGTGCCAACGTCGAGATCAGCTACAACACATCAGTTTTAGGTGAGGGTGCGCACGTTAACGAAGTTAGACTTTTTGCTGACCTAAGAGCAATAAACGGGACCACACCACCGGTTACTGATGAGGCAGTGACCAAGTGGGGTCCGCTGTCTGTTGTCGTGCATGAATATAACAAGCCAGCAAACTTGATTGAAGGCGCAAGGTTTAAACTCTATTTAACTGAAGCCGACGCAATTGCAGGTGTCAACCAAATAGAGGTTGAAGGTATATCCGAATGGCAAACCGACGAGCAGGGGCGTCTAATAATCCCTGGGTTACGTTTTTCTAACTTCGCCAACGGTTTAGACTTACCCAAAACTGCCGGTTGTTACCAAATTTACTGGGCAATGCCAACATTTATTCCAGCAGAATGGCAATGGGTAAACAACAAGCCACTCGCTGGAGAAGTCAATTCAACCGTAGATTTTGAAACCCTAATTTTTGAGGTAGAAAAAACCGACACACCTGTACCCCCGGTTGATCCAGAAAAGCCTGTTAAACCAGAAATCCCAGTCACAGGTGGGCAAGTTACTGGAACAATTTTGCTTGCTGGTGTTTTATTAGCGGGCGGAACAATTTTGCTTATGCGACGCACCCGCAAAGAAAGCTAAATGAAAACAGCAGAACTAACACAAAATACAAAGCCTTCGGTAAAAAAACAACGCAAAGGGCAAAAGCTAAACACGCTATTGTTGATTGTCGCAATTTTTTCCATAGGACTTCTCACATACCCTGAGGCTGCCAACTGGGTGTCAAGCATTGGTCACAATTCAGAAATATCGGGGTACGTAAAGAATCTAGAAAAAACACCATCAGCAAAACGAGCAGAAATACTACAAGCAGCGTATGAATACAACGATAAGTTACAGCCGGGACCGCTTGCAGATCCGTATATAACTGAAAATCAAGACGAAGCCATTCGTTCAGAAGTATACAAAGCATACGAAAAAATGTTGCGTATAACCGGCTCGCAAAGCATTGGCACTGTCAACTATCCCAAACTCGGCATAGCACTGCCGATTTATCACGGAACAGCTGACAAAACAATATCAAAAGGGGTTGGACACCTGTATGGCACTTCTTTACCTATCGGAGGGCCATCAACACATTCAGTCCTGACTGCTCACTCGGGTCTGCCAAACTCGAAGCTATTTACTAGTTTGCTAAAAGCTGAAGTCGGTGAAACTTTTTGGATCAGCGTGCTCGGTGAAGACCACCATTATGAGGTCAAAGAAGTTGAAACTGTTTTGCCCGGAGAAACAGACAAACTGACCATCCGTGAAGGTGAAGACTGGGTAACACTTTTTACCTGCTCACCAATCGGCATAAACTCTCACAGATATATGGTGCATGCTGTACGTACAGCTGATCAAAATGTCGAAACAAATGGAACCCTATCAATTGGGGGTGACGGAGTTAGCCTAGGCTTCCCGTGGTGGGCGGTCTGGTTAGTTGGCGGATCAACATTAGTCGGACTGTTTTTGTTTCGACCAGCACGCAAGAATAAAGGTAGTGACAAGCTTCAAACCGACTAAGGCTGAAGAAGCTGATGTTTTTGATGGATCTGCAAACTAGCAAAGATAGACTAAACAAGTGACTTTGACACTTGCATCCATTGCGCAACTATTTTATGTGCCGCTCGCTCTGTTCGGTATTGACTGGCTAGACCCCGAAACGCTACTTAAAGTAGGTGGGTGGGCTGCCCTGATAATCACTGTGTCATTTGTGTTTCTAGAAACCGGTGTTTTGGTGCTGGCCTTCTTGCCGGGTGACTCACTTCTTTTTACAGTCGGATTGTTTACAGCCACAGGAATAATTGATGTACCAATAGCGCTAACCGTTACCCTTATTTTTATTGCGGCTTTTCTTGGCGATCAGATGGGATTCATGATCGGCAGGAAGCTCGGTCCAGCAGTGTTTAATCGAAGCAGAAGTCGGCTTTTTAACCCTGAAAATGTTGCCCGCACACACATGTTTTTTGAAAAGCATGGAGCGAAAGCAATCATCATCGCACGCTTCCTACCGGTTTTTAGGGCGTTTGTTCCAGCTGCGGCAGGCGTTGGAAGTATGACCTACAAAAGGTTCGTTTTTTATAACGCGGTGGGCGCTTTACTGTGGGGAGTGGGGGTGACTCTACTTGGTTTCTACCTCGGGCAGATACCCTGGGTGCAAAATTACAGTGAAATCATTATAATAGTTTTAGTGCTCATTCCGGGGATCCCGATTTTGGTTGAAACTATTCGGGCATTCATCGGGTGGCGAAACAGGCGAAAAAGTACAGTTGCCGAAAGCGTTACAAAGGAGGAACAGTGACTGTAGGAGCTCTTGCTGGAGTGCGGGTGGCAGACTTCTCGCGGGTGCTTGCCGGCCCTCACGCAACTATGTTGTTGGCCGACCTTGGCGCAGATGTCATAAAAATTGAAAGCCCAGACGGAGACGGAACAAGGCAGTGGAGCCCCCCAGTTAACGCAGCCGGCCAGAGCACTTATTTTGCGGGCACTAACCGTGGTAAACGATCCATCGTATGCGATTTGCGCACAGAAGAAGGAATTGCGCTCGCTAAAAAGCTTGCCCACTCAGCTGATGTGGTAATACAAAACTTCAAACCAGGAACAATGGAAAAGTTCGGTCTGGGCTACGAAGAGGTGGCTAAAGAAAACCAGGGAGTGGTCTACTGCTCCATCTCTGGGTTTGGTGAAGAAGGTGGTGCGGCTCTGCCCGGATACGACCTGCTGGTGCAGGCAGTTGGTGGTCTGATGAGCGTCACCGGGCAACCTGATGATGAGGGCGGTCAACCCACAAAAGTTGGTGTTGCACTTGTAGATATCATTACCGGTTTAAACGCTGTGATCGGCATACAGGCGGCTTTGCGTGCACGTGATGAAGTTTCATCTCCCGTGCGGGGTAAGGGGCAACACGTCAGGGTTAACCTATTAAGTTCGCTCCTTTCTGCCCTCGCAAACCAAACCTCATCAACACTTGAGACCGGAGATTCTCCCGGACGTTTAGGCAACGCGCACCCCTCAATTTCTCCCTACGAAACATTTGCAACTGCTGACCAGGTAATCGCCGTCGCTGTCGGAACGAATGGGCAGTTTAGCGCTCTATGCGAAGAAATCGGTCTTCCTGAGCTTGCTAGCGATAAGCGTTTCATAAACAACGAGTCACGAGTTGGCAACAGGGCTGCTTTACGAGAAATACTCAACGAGAGGCTAAAAACAGACAGCGCGCAGGGGTGGATCACCCGTTTCACCGAAAGAAAAATCCCAGCAGGTCGCGTTAACACAATCGCACAGGCGCTTGAACTCGCTACAGACCTTGGGCTCTCACCAGTGGCAGAAACCTCAACGGCTGAAAACACTGTCGTCAAAACTGTTGCAAATCCGATTGATTTGAGCATGACACCCGCCCATTACGATCTTGCACCACCAGAGCTTGGGGAGCATGCAGGCGCGGAGTGGCTACCTCGATAAAGGTGAGAGAAGCATCAGCGCTCGCTGTAGTGTAAGAAGTGTAGTTGGAGTAGACTCTATATATGGAAAAGCATGAGACTCCAGAATCATTTCAGCTAGACCACGATGCTGTTAAAGCTCCCTTCGTGCGTCGAGCCGGGGTGCACAAGCTAATAAGCGGTTGTGAAGTAGTGAAGTGGGATTTGCGATTCAAACAACCAAACGTTGCGCATTTAGAGATGCCTGCTATTCACAGTATTGAACACATTCTAGCCACAACCTTCCGCACAATTACTGATGCGGTCGTTGATATTTCACCAATGGGCTGCCAGACAGGTTTTTATGTTTCAGTTGACGGCGAAGAGCTCGGCGACTTTGACGTTTTTACAGAAGTGCTCGGGCGCGCTATAGAAACCGCTATCGAGCTGGGAGTTGTTCCCGGGTCAACACGCACTGAATGCGGTTGGGCTGAGTCTCATTCACTAGAAGGAGCAAAAGAAGCTCTCACTGACTTTTTAGATGCAAGAGATGAATGGGCTGAAGTGTTTGTGACGGATCAAGTTTGAACAGTGTGATGCCTGACGGGCGCCTCCTGGTTTTTGCCCACGAAGATGAAGCGCAAGCTTTCGAGCGCGTTCCGCACTTCATCACTGGGATTGGTAAAGTAAGCGCTGCGGTTGCTCTTGCAAAGTTGCTTGCAGATAACCCGGTGCGAGAGATAATTGTGTTGGGCACGGCTGGTCTCATAGATGATTCGCTAGACATTAACACTGTTTATAGGGTGCGGCGGGCTTTGCAACACGATCTTGCTTTCAACCCACCTGTCGCTGAGCTTGGGTTCGAGGGAGCAGTCAGCATGCGGGGAGCATCTCCCGGTAAAACAGGGCAACAGTTCCCACGCCAAGATGGTGAATCTCTTGACGATTCTAAAGATGATAAAACTGCGGTAATAGCAACGGGCGACACCTTTGTCACAGACGATATGGTGCGGCAAAGACTGGCAGAGCAGGGAGCAGGCCTCGTTGATATGGAAAGCTATGCTTTTGCTGCTCTAGCTTCAGGGTTCCAGGTTCCGCTACGCATATTCAAAGTGCCCTCAGATTTTGCTGACAGCAACACAACCGATGAAACTTGGGATGACGTTGTGGCTCGCAAGAGCCAAGAGCTTCTTGAGTTTGCAGATAGCGCCCGCCTGCTTTAGAATTGCACGCGGTGGCGTGTCCGAGCGGCCGAAGGTGCGACTCTCGAAAAGTCGTGTGTAGCAACCCTGCACCGTGGGTTCAAATCCCACCGCCACCGCCACCGCCATTGTCCTGAGTCGGTTCATCGTTTACAAAAGGTGTTCTTGCTCGGGGTTTTTTCGTGGGTTCACTATTTTTTGTTAGTGGTGTTTGTTTTCGTGTTTTAGTGTAGGTT
>DATJCC010000031.1:0-8864 GCA_035514995.1 Microbacteriaceae bacterium | reverse complement strand
ACTGGTGCTTGAAGCCGCAGCGGGGCTTGCGGAAAGAAATCAAACTCGATAAAGAAATCAAGCCCGATAAACAAAGCATTGTTTATGAACAAGAGCAGACTCTATTTAACAAAGAAAGCTCGATAAATCAGAAAAAATTTCCGGCTAGATCCTAAACCCACGGGAACGAAAAAAGTCTGTAATCCCTCCCACAAATAAGATCAAAACAGCAATCCAAATCGCAGCATATGTGACTAGCTCGTTAGCTATGATCCGCTCACCAATCAAAAGCGAAGCAACTATCAACAGGGCAGGCTCGAGGTAGCTTAGGAGACCAAAAATACTGATTGGTAACAACCTTGAAGCGAGCACATAAAGCCAAAGCGCTATAGCTGCTAAAAGGGAGACTGTCGGGGCAAACCACCATAGGGCAGGATTCACTGTAAAAGCATCGCCTCTTGTGAGCTCGATGATTAAAACGATCACCGCCACTGGAGAGAGCATCAATAAATCCCAAAGCATGCCACCAGTCGAAGCGGTGTGCAGGCTGCGTCGCAAAACAAAATACACCGGGTACCCCAAACAAACCACGAGTGTTTCCCAAGAAACCCCACCCATAACTACTGTCTGGTAGCCAACTCCGATAGCTGCAACACCAGCTGCCGCCCAATGCCACCACTTGAGCTGATCTTTGTACAAGAAGCGACCAACCAACACCAACACCAGTGGTAACAAAAAATAGCCCAGGGCGACCTGTAAGCCACGTCCGTTCAGAGGCGCCCAGCCAAAGATCCACAATTGGAGGGTTAGCAGAGAGCCGCTTAAAGCCAACGCCAAAATTAGCCATGGATTTTTGCGGACCCGCTTAAATATGTCAGTGAAAAGATTGGTTTGCCGCATGGCGATGAGAATTAAAGCGACGATCGGTATCGACACAATGATGCGGATCGCCCAAACCTGAACACCCTCCAGAGGTGACAGCGAAGGTGTCAAAAAATAGATGACCCCGAACATGACGGCAGAGAGCACACTAACGAGTGTGCCCCGCGACATGGAGTAAGAAGAGTGTGGCATTGCACACTCATTCTATTGCAGAAATTAACCCATTCTCAGAGCTGAGGTTGAGCGCTACATTAGCTCTGAATTAAAGGTCGTAGGCGCCAATTACTTCGCCGTATACAGTTTCACCTATTGGGTTGAAACCGACATTTAAGAAGAATTGTTCCGGCCCGCCGGAGCCGCGCTCCCAAACAACCGTGAGCTGTTTGTGGCCACGTGACTTAGCTTCTTCGAGTAGATGTCTAACAGCAAAGGTACCAACGCCCTGGCCCTGCACATCAGCATCAACGTTAATGCGCCAAAGGGCGGCTTTGAAATGATCTTCGTGCGCATCAGGGTCAAAATTCCCGTGAATAAACCCAACGACCCTGCCGTCTTTAAGAACTACGCGCTGCCAGGCAGCGTCTGGTGGGGTAACTGCAGCGGCGGCTGAATAGGAGACAGGACTCACAAACTGCTCTTGCCCAGGCTTGAGCCCCAAACGGTTTACAGCAACGATTGTGCTGGCAGAAAGTTCTTCAATCTTTAGGTCACTCATATATTTAGCGTAGCGATCTTCGGGAAATGTGCAAGTGGAACAGCGCGGTTGCTGTGTAAAAGTATCTTGATGTCGAGATAATTTGCCGACTCGGGTAGAATCGGACTGTAAGTTTGGGCCCGGGGTCTGCCCATCCCGTGGCCGTTGCATTACAAGGGCAGAGCAATGGAGTGATAAGTGTCGAAGATTAAAGTAGAAGGAACAGTAGTAGAGCTCGATGGCGATGAAATGACTCGCATCATTTGGCAGTTTATTAAAGACAGGCTGATCCACCCCTATCTCGATATCAACCTTGAGTATTACGATCTTGGCATTCAGCATCGCGATGAGACCGACGACCAGGTGACAATCGATGCGGCAAACGCAATCAAAAAACACGGTGTCGGTGTTAAATGTGCAACCATCACACCAGATGAGGCGCGCGTTGAAGAGTTCGGTCTGAAGCAGATGTGGAAGAGCCCGAACGGCACGATCCGCAACATTTTAGGTGGCGTTGTCTTCCGTGAACCAATTATTATCTCAAACATTCCACGTTTGGTGCCTGGCTGGAACAAACCAATAATCATCGGTCGTCACGCACACGGAGATCAGTACAAAGCGACAGACTTTAAGGCCGGCCCGGGCAAGGTAACAATCACCTATGAGCCAGCTGATGGTTCAGAACCGCAGAAATTTGAGATCGTAACCATCCCTGAGGGTGGCGGCATTATTCAGGGCCAATACAACTTTAACGATTCGATACGCGATTTTGCGCACGCTTCATTTAAATACGGTCTTTCACGCAACTATCCCGTGTACCTTTCAACGAAAAACACAATCCTGAAGGCATACGACGGTCAGTTTAAAGACATCTTCCAAGAGGTTTATGACCTGGAATATAAAGAAGAGTTCGAAAAGCGTGGTCTAAGCTACGAACACCGCCTGATTGACGACATGGTTGCATCTGCCATGAAATGGGAAGGCGGATACGTTTGGGCCTGCAAAAACTATGATGGGGATGTGCAGTCAGACACTGTAGCTCAAGGGTTTGGTTCACTCGGCCTCATGACTTCGGTGCTTATGACACCAGACGGCAAGACTGTTGAAGCTGAGGCTGCTCACGGAACAGTGACACGTCACTACCGCCAGCACCAGCAGGGCAAACCGACTTCAACCAACCCGATCGCTTCAATTTTTGCTTGGACTCGTGGGCTGGCTCACCGTGGCAAGCTTGATGAGAATCAAGATCTGATTGATTTTGCTAACACACTTGAAAACGTTGTTATCAAAACTGTAGAGTCGGGCAAAATGACCAAAGACTTGGCGATGCTTGTAGGAGATGACCAGAAGTGGCAGACAACTGAGGAGTTCCTCGGTTCAATCGACGACAATCTAGCCAAACGCCTTGCGTAACCAAACATAATTACCACAATAGGTTTTAGTTTTAAACCTGTTTAGAAAACCCGCTACCGCTCGACACACCATGAGCGGTAGCGGGTTTTTAGTTAGCTCGTTTTAGTTAGATCGCTATCCACAGGCCCAGAAACACAAAAATGACACTAAAGATTAACTGCGTCACAGCGTAAAAACCTGCTTCAGTGAATCTGCGTCTCTGCACTAAACTAGCGAGTTGAAAACTTGATGCGCTAAAAGTGGTGAAACCCCCAAGAAATCCCGTTGTTATGATGAAGCTCAAAACAGTGGGGAGATAGACCGTGATAAGTCCGAAGCTTAAACCTGCAAGAAAAGATCCACTCGTGTTTATAAATAGGGTAGCCAGGTAGGGCTTGTTCTTTATAGGAAAAAACGTATCGATTGTGTGCCGGGCTACCGCGCCTGCACCACCAGCGACAGCAATCAGTAAAGCGACAAGCAGTTGACTCATGTATTTCTCCGCCTGCTTGAGTTGCCTGCCACCCAGATTCCCACCAGCGCTGCGACAACACCTAAAACTATAGTCAAAGCGGCGTATAGCAACGAAACGCCGGGAACCACCGGACCTAAAGCCGCTATCTCAAAAGCAAAAGCGCTATAGGTTGTGAATCCACCCAAAAATCCGGTGCCCAAAAAAAGTTTCCAGTTACGCTGCTTCACGCTCACAGCGGCTCCTTCAGAAAGCGCTCCCAGGCGGGCGAGTAAAAAACCTATTGCAAAGGAGCCTGAAATGTTTACAACAAAAGTGGCTAACGGAAAGTCTCCACTCGAGCTGATTAACTGACCTATGAAGAAACGCAGAAGCGTGCCGAGTGCCCCTCCTATAAAAACTAAGAGGAGGTCGCGTTTTGGTAGAGGCACACCAGTAGTTTAAAGCAAAGAAAACCATTGCAGGTTAAACAGTGACGATAAACAGTGACGGTAGAAGACTGTTTTAGGCAAGGCGATGGTGTTAGTCAGCAACCTGCCGAAAGAGGTTATAAAAATATCTGGCTAAATAGTATTGTGCTGAAAAATATTGTGCCGAAAATATGAAGCTATTAAAATATCATGCTGAAAAACGTCATGCTGAAAAACTCTGTATTGAGTAAACACTGTATTGAGTAAACACAGTGCTGAGCTAGAAGCATTCCAATTTTAAACGTTATTTTGTGGTTTTGGTAGCCCAACAATATAGCCGAGCACCGCACCGATCACTCCGAAGAGCGCAGCGATAACCCAGGGTACATTGAGCTCAATCATTGCGGCCACAGCACTAGCTAGAAGCAAAAGCTCAATCATGCTCTGTGCGAAACGATCTGCCCGTAAAACCGGTTTAGGTGACAAAAAAAGCGCCCAAAGGAGCACTGCGAGAACTAAAGCACCAACACCAAAAAATAAGCCCGGAAAAGGTAACGCCCAAGTAATAAAACCCCATGCTGTCACGACCGCGACAGCAATAAGATGCCACACTGATCGGATAGCGCCGATAACGGCAGGATTATTTTTAGGGGGTACTGTTTCTGTCACGATTTTAGTGTACTGACCGCAGTGTGACGATCCCTGTGAAACAGCTACTCAATTGGAGGTTTTACTTAAAAACTACTGTGCGTTGCCCATCTAAAAGGATGCGGTGTTCAGCGAACCACTGCACGGCTCTGCGCAGGGTGCGAGCTTCTTCATCTTGACCAAGGTTGATCAGTTCGCGTGGAGAATAAGAATGATCTACGCGCACCACCGACTGCTCTATGATGGGGCCTTCATCAAGATCAGAAGTCACGAAATGTGCTGTAGCGCCAACAAGTTTTACGCCCCTCTCGTGAGCCTGGCGGTAGGGATTTGCGCCTTTAAATCCTGGCAAAAAAGAGTGGTGAATATTTATGGCCATACCTGCGAGTCTGTCGCAAAGCTCAGGGGATAAAATCTGCATATACCGTGCGAGCACTACAAGCTCAATCTGATGCTCTTCAATCGCTGCGATAATGCGCTCTTCGAACGCTTTTTTGTCTTCTTTATTGCCGATAGGTTGATGTTCAAACGGCACCCCATAAAAATTTGTGATGTCTCTCACAGTGTCGTGGTTTGCTAACACTAGCGGAACCTCGATTGGAAGTTGACCGTTACGTTTGCGATACAGCAGATCATTAACGCAGTGGGTTGCGGTTGATGCGAGAATTAGTGTGCGCACGGGTCGGCCCACAGTGTCTAAGAGCCAATCCATTCTGTAGCGGGCCGCGACAGGCTCAATTTCTGCACGAAACCGTTTTTCAAAACTTGCCGGCTCTAAGACAGCTTCAACCTGTAGCCGCATAAAAAAGTGGTCGGTGTCTAGGCTTGCAAACTGCTGGCTCGTCGCGATGTTTCCTCCCGCAGCAACTACAGCCCCACTAATCGCATGCACGATACCCGGTCCATCAATGCAATAGAAAGTCAATACCCACTGTTTATTGTTCTGCTGTTCAAGCGATGCACTCATGAGATCAAATGTTAGCGTGCAATTGACTGTGACTGCTAAATACATGCCGAAGGTGATCCACGATATGCTTAATAGAGCCGCGTCTTGGCGCCGATAATGAGGAGGATCGCGAGTGTCAAACAAGCCCGATTTTATGACAGAACCACTTGAAGTAGTTGACCCAGAGATAGCTGAGGTGCTCGCTCAAGAGCTCGGGCGTCAACGTGACACACTTGAAATGATCGCCAGCGAAAATTTCGTGCCAAGAGCAGTTCTTGAAAGTGTAGGTTCGGTTCTCACAAATAAATACGCTGAGGGCTACCCTGGTCGCCGATACTATGGCGGCTGTGAGTTCGTTGACATCGCTGAAAACCTCGCTCGCGATCGGGCTAAAAGCCTCTATGGCGCAAAGTATGCGAACGTGCAACCACACTCCGGCGCGTCAGCTAACGCCGCAGTGCTCTCAGCGATCGCTGAACCCGGAGATAAAATTTTGGGCCTCGAATTAGCGCACGGCGGGCACCTAACCCACGGCATGCACCTAAACTTTTCGGGCAAACTCTATGACGTAGCATCATATGAGGTTGACCCTGAGACCTTTCTTATTGATATGGATGTTGTGCGCGCAAAAGCTCTCGAGCATAAACCAAAAGTAATTATTGCGGGTTGGTCTGCATACCCGCGGCAACTAGATTTCGCTAAGTTCCGTGAGATCGCTGATGAGGTCGGTGCGACACTTTGGGTTGACATGGCTCACTTCGCTGGACTGGTGGCTGCCGGGCTGCACCCTAACCCTGTTCCATACGCCGACGTTGTTTCATCTACCGTTCATAAAACGATAGGTGGCCCACGCTCAGGTTTCATCCTCA
This sequence comes from Microbacteriaceae bacterium, assembly GCA_035514995.1. Taxonomy (GTDB): domain Bacteria; phylum Actinomycetota; class Actinomycetes; order Actinomycetales; family Microbacteriaceae; genus Leucobacter_A. The sequence continues at coordinate 2,572 of DATJCC010000031.1, read as the reverse complement.
CAAACGATCTCGAGCTTTTTAAAAGACTCAACTCTAATGTGTTCCCAGGCCAGCAGGGTGGCCCACTCATGCACGTGATTGCTGGAAAAGCGACGGCATTTAAATTAGCGGCTACCGATGAGTTTAAAGACCGTCAGGTGCGCACCCTATCTGGCGCCAAAATTCTTGCAGAGCGTCTTGTAGCCGATGATATGAAAGCGGCGGGAGTCGATGTGTTAACAGGGGGCACAGACGTGCACTTAGTGTTAGCTGATCTGCGCAACTCTGAGATGGACGGCCAGCAGGCAGAAGATGCACTACATCGTGTCGGAATTACGGTGAACCGCAACTCGGTTCCTTTTGACCCGCGCCCACCAATGGTTACGAGCGGTTTGCGTATCGGCACACCGGCTCTCGCAACTCGAGGTTTTGTTCACGAAGATTTCACCGAAGTTTCAGACATTATCGCCGAGGCGTTAAAACCTGGTGCGAATGAAGAAGCACTGACCGCACGGGTTAAAGCGCTCGCAGCAAAATACCCACTCTATGAAGGTTTAGAAAGCTGGTAATGGTAGCGCAGAAACTTGACGGTTTGGTTGCTGCCGCGGAGATTAAAAAAGAACTGGCAGACCGAGTCGACACTTTACAGGCTCAAGGCATCAAAACTGGGCTTGCAACAGTTTTAGTTGGTGAAGACCCCGGATCTAAATGGTACGTTGCCGGAAAACACCGAGATTGCGCTGAGGTAGGTATTGACTCGATTAGGCGTGATCTGCTTGAAACCGTGACGCAGGCTGAGCTTGAAGCTGTGCTCGATGAGCTTAACGCCGACCCTGAATGCACTGGTTATATAGTTCAGTTGCCGTTGCCTGACCACATTGATACTGGCCGCATTTTAGAGCGGATCGACCCCGAAAAAGACGCAGATGGGTTGCATCCTACAAATTTAGGTCGACTAGTGCTGACCCCTTCTGGTGAAATCCATTCACCACTGCCTTGCACACCGAGGGGTGTTATCGAGCTTGTGGAGCGTAATGGTATTAGCTGGGCTGGTAAAAACGTTGTGGTAGTGGGCCGCGGTGTTACGGTAGGGCGCCCTATCGGATTACTCTTGACGCGTCGAGAATATAACGCGACTGTCACCTTAACACACACCGGGACCATCGATCTTGCCGCAGAGATTCGCAGAGCAGACGTGATCGTTGCCGCCGCCGGTGTTGAAGGTATCGTTCAAGCAAAAGATGTGAAACCTGGAGCTATAGTGCTTGATGTCGGGGTTTCACGCAAAGTCGATATCGAAACAGGCAAAAGCCGCGTTGTTGGTGATGTTGACCCTGCTGCGGCTGAGGTTGCGGCATGGGTTTCACCCAATCCGGGAGGGGTCGGACCCATGACGAGAGCACTTCTTTTGAAAAATGTTGTAGAAATTGCTGAAAGAAATGCGAATTCGATTTTAGATGAGAGCAGATAAGCGCTAAGATATTCGTTGGGCCTGTAGCTCAGTTGGTAGAGCTCCGGACTTTTAATCCGTAGGTCGCGGGTTCGAGCCCCGCCGGGCCCACCAGAAGGTCGTTGTTCAAACCGGCGACATTACCGGTTTGAGACATCGACTTAGCGGCCCGCCCCTCGTGGCGGGCCGCTATCGTCTGCACACCAGGGTCGAAGAACGCGTTGAACGGTTCCCCCGGTTCACCGATAACGGTGCCCTCCTCGCTGAGGTAGAGCTTGTCGAAGAATGCCTGGTTGGCGATGCGCCGCAGTGAGTCATCAATGCTCATGTACAGCTTGTAGCAGTCTCTGCCCAGTGCGAGGCAGTCGTCCAGGTGGGCGCTTGCCAGTTCGTACTCCATGTCACCGGCTTCGATCTGTGCTTCGAGGAACGCGAGTCGTCTGCCGATGCGATCCTGCTCCGACTTGAGGAGATCGAGCGGCACCGCTCCTGCATAGTGGGCTTGCAGAAGTTTGGAACGCTCTGTCTGGAGATCGTCTCGTTCGAGCACGTGTGCGTTGCGTTCCTGCTTCACGGTGGCGTGGAGCTGTGAGAATTGCGCCGTGATGAGGCTACGCAATGCCTGGATGGTGTGCTCAGGGATCTGGATGCGCCGGTAGTAGTCTTCGACCGCGGCTTCAACATCAGGCACATACATTGCTTTGCGTTCACAGTTGGTGCGTTTGGCGTGACGTCCGGCACAGATGAAGTACGGGTAGATGACGCCACGGCGGCTCTTGGCGTTGGTGACCATGAGTCGGGAGCCGCACTCACCGCAGAACACGGTGCCTTTGAGGTAGTGATCGTGGGTTTGGGTTTTCTCGCCGGATACTTGCTTCGCGCCCAGCACTGCTTGGACTCGGTACCAGACTTCGGGGCCGACAAGTGGTTCGTGGATGCCGTCATAGGTGGCACCCCGAAACGACACGCTGCCCTTGTAGTACGGGTTGGAGAGCATCTTCTGCACCGTTGATAGCGCGGGTGGCCGTGCTGGTCGTTTCGGCGTGGGCGGTGTGGTGAGGCCACGGTCGATGAGGGCTTCGCGGAGCATTGCAGTTGAGTAGTTGCCCGTCGCGTATGCCTCGAATCCCCACTTCACGATCT
>DATJCC010000030.1:0-14655 GCA_035514995.1 Microbacteriaceae bacterium | reverse complement strand
TGCCCGACGAGACCAACGAAGAGATCGGCAAGTACTACGGTGCGCTCAAGGTGAAGACACACTTCTTTCTTACCTACCACTTTCACATGTGGTAGAAAGGTGCATCTCAATTTGGGTAAACTTGCGGACGCGCACAGTAGTCCATTTCGCTGAATCCATAGAAACAGTTACGAGCGACCTAGCCGAAGTTCAGCCGACCGTGCTGTTTGCGGTACCAAGAATCTGGGAAAAAATACAAGCAAGCGTGGCTATCAAAATGGCAAATGCTTCACGCTTGAAAAAAACAATTTTTCATATTTCTGAAAAATGGAGTCAAATAATATCTCACGACCTTGTCAGCAATGGTGGCACTTTTACTTTAAAAGCTAAAATTCTCTATTTACTGGGTTATTGGCCGCTCTACCGCCCCTTACGTAAGAGACTCGGTTTATTACATGTTCGTCACGCAATCTCCGGCGCTGCACCAATCTCACCTGAGGTTTTGACCTTCTTTTTAGGGATAGGAGTTCCACTATATGAAGCATATGGAATGACTGAAAACAGCGCTGTGACGACTAGCAATTTCGTAGGACGGCTAAAACTTGGAACTGTAGGCGAAGTGCAACCGTTCACCGAAGTTAAGCTGGCAGAAGGAACGAATGAAGTTTTGACTCGCCACCCCGCAAACTTTATTGGCTACTGGGGCAAAGAAAAAGCAACCTCAGAGACGCTTGATTCTGATGGCTGGCTACATTCGGGTGATGTTGGTGAATGGATAGACGGTACCCACCTGAAAATCATCGACCGCATTAAAGACATTATAATCACCGCTGGTGGCAAAAACATTTCACCCAGTGAAATTGAAAATGCGTTGAAGGCCTCCCCCTTTATTAAAGAAGCAGTCATCATTGGTGACAAGCGGCCCTATCTTTCTGCTCTTATAGGGATCGAATTTGACACAGTTGCAGATTGGGCTTCACGAAAAAATCTAGAGTACACAACCTACCGTGATCTTTCAGAAAAGAGTGAAGTTGTAGAGCTAATAGCTGGTGTCGTTCATGAAGTTAACAAAAAATTTGCGCGGGTAGAATCTGTGCGCAAAATACGGATGCTCACAAAAGAACTAGACCACGAAGACGGCGAACTAACAGCTACTCAAAAGCTCAAACGAAACGCCTTTGCAAAAACTGTCCCCCATCTAATTGATGACATTTATGCCGGAACTAATGCGTATGCTGGCTACGACCTTGGGAGGAACGGATGAACGCCTTTCTTGAAGCTCTAATTAATGGCGTCGGCCAAGGCGCAGTCTATGCACTGATAGCTGTCAGCTTTGTGATCATCTATCGGGCAACTAGCGTTCTGAATTTTGCTCAGCCCGCCTTAATGATTATTGGCACATTTATAACAAGCGTATTCGTAATCGATCGAGGCTTTCCATTCTGGCTCGCAGTGGTTCTATCGATGGTAATAGTTGCCGCATTTTCTATGGGAATTGAACGGGTTGCACTTAGGCCCATGGTTGGAAGAGATACATATTCTGCTGCGATAGTAACCGTTGGGTTGTTTATAGCTCTGCTGGTGTTAGCTTTTAGACTGTACGCTGCTAATCCGCGTTCGGTTGGCGATCCATGGGGCTTGAATGTGATCTGCTTAGGTGGCACCCCCGTTGAAGGCTTTGTTGGTGGTTGCGAAGGCGGATTAACCATCTACCAAAACTCTGTAGCAAGAACTGTAATAGCTTTAATAGTCATTGCAGCTTTGGGCATCTGGTTAGCTAAATCGAAGCTCGGGTTAGCTATGCGCGCGACATCTTTAGATCAAGAAACCGCAATGGCACAGGGCATCCCAGTGGGTCGCATGTTTTCAATAGCTTGGGGAATTAGCGGAGCGTTGGTTGCGCTTGCAGGTGTTCTACTTGCGTCAAGCGGTGGCGTTGTACAAGCTTCAGATGCTTTATTCGCGCTCGTGGCATTACCCGCCATTATCATTGGCGGGTTGGATTCGTTGAAAGGAGCAGTCCTTGGAGGGCTAATCGTTGGTATTGCAATGGCATTAACGAAGGCATTTCAGCCAATAGCCCTTCCATGGTTAGGTAATGGCTTCTCAAACGTCGTGCCGTATTTAATTATGCTCATTATTCTTCTCATCAGACCTTACGGCCTCTTTGGCACGAAAGAGGTGCAACGGGTATGAACCTCAATAAAACGCAAACGAGATCCGACCGCTTAACAGGCAGGTCAACTCACCTTAACTTTGAAAGTTCTAAAGGCAAGGTGGCAAGGAACGTTTCTCGTGGTAGAGGCAAACTATATACAAGCTATGCGACAAATCAGGCTTTTTTAAATACGGCGCCAAAAAAATGGTGGACGCTTGGTTTCGTCGTACTGACAGCACTTGCACCTTTTTTAGTTCCCCTAGACTTCACATACCTTCTGACGCTTGCTCTGATTTATGCAATTGGAGGAATAGGTCTTAATCTGCTGTCAGGCTACGCTGGTCAAATCTCGCTAGGTCACGCATTCTTCTTAGGCCTAGGCGCATACACTGCAGCTGTTTTTGGTGGAAAACCTGGAACTGTTACATGGGGCTTCGAACTAGACCTAGCAATAGTGCTCCCACTGGCCGCTATAATTCCTGGGATTATTGGTTATTTAGTGGCCCCGCTTGCCACGAGAGTGCGAGGTCTCTACCTGGCAGTATTAACGCTTGGGCTTCTAATATTCGGTGAGCACATGTTTAAAATTATGGTTCCAGTTACCGGCGGAGAAGGTATGGGAAGAGGGGTGGCCCAGCGCACACTTTTTGGTGTGGATCTAAACGCTACTTACGCTATCGGGCCGGTCATAATTAAACCCGAGATTTCTTTCTATCTAATCACATTTTTAATTTTTGCCGTTCTGGGTGTTGCAGCTCGGAATATTGCTAGAAGCCGAGTAGGTCGATCTTTTGCCGCGGTGCGTGACCGAGACCTCGCTGCTGAAGTTATGGGTGTCAATCTAATGCGCACTAAAACTTTTGCATTTGCGATCTCATCTGCATACGCCGGGGTTGCTGGCGCGCTTCTTTCAATGCTAATCGGCAGAATATCTCCTGAGCAGTGGAACCTTTTCATGTCGGTGGATTTTTTAGCGGTCGTGGTGATCGGTGGAATAGCCACAATTTCTGGCACCATACTTGGAGCAGCTTTCGTCGTGCTATTACCTAGATTTCTAGAGTTACTCACCGAATACATTCCATTTATTTCAGTCTCAAGCGGGGGATTAATAAATGTTTTTCAATTACAAACCATCGTTTTTGGCATTTTAATAGTTATTTTCATAACTCTAGAGCCACGAGGTCTGTATGGAATATGGATCAGAATAAGAAATTACTTCACAGCTTGGCCTTTTTCATATTGATCAAGCATCAACCCTATAGATAAACAATAAAAAGGAGAACAGCATGACACTGCGACGACGAAGCCGCACAGCTCTTGCGGCATTAGCAATAGCGCTACTCCCACTGACAGCCTGTACACAGGTTGATGGCGGAGACGATCCAGCGCCTTCCCCACCACCATCAGACAGCGGAGATAGTGGTGCAACTGAGCTCGTAACCGGACAAGGTGTGACAGAAGAGGCCTGCCCCGATGCGATTAACCCTGATAACGGGTGTATCTACCTTGGAGTGCTTTCTGACCTGACAGAAGGTCCCTTCGCGGCACTAGCCGTACCAATAACAGATGCTCAAGGTGATTTCTGGAGACTAGTAAATGAACGTGGCGGTCTAAACGGTTACGACATTGACATAGACAAAAACACGCGTGATACAAAATATATCGCCGATGAACACGCAGCTCAATACAACCAGATATCCGGCAACATCGCAGCTATCGCACAAACACTCGGAACGGTGAACACAGAGTCAGTCTTAGATGACATGATCGCTAAAAGCTTGGTAGCAGTACCAACAACCTGGTGGTCAGGCTTTGCATTTGATGCAAACGATGGCGGTATCGTAATGGAAAGCGGCTATTCTTACTGCACCGAAGCGATAGTTGGACTTGACTGGTTCGCCGACAACCATGGTAAACCAGCTTCAGTTCAAGCAGTAGGTTACCCTGGTGACTATGGGGGCGACTCCGCCGAAGGCGTAAAGCGGTGGGCAGAAGTGAATGGCGCTGAGCTGAAAGAGTATGTTCCAACAGCACCAAACCAAGTTGCTGGTAACCAAGATGCAGTTGTTTCAAAAGTTGCGGCGGCTAACCCAGACGTAGTTGTTCTTGGGATTGGACCCGCTGAGACAGCAGAGATTATCGGCAAACTCGCCGCTGGTGGATTTACTGGACGTTTTATGGGAGCTCTCCCAACTTGGAACCCTGCTCTGTTAGATTCCCCAGCAGCCGGAGCTATAACCGGCCTTTACAACCATATGTCTCCTTACCAAAACTGGGATGGCGACAGTAAAGGAATTGCAGATATGAAAGAAGCTCTTGCTGGCGAACTGCCAACAAACGGTGGATACATAATTGGTTGGGCAATCGGTTATCCAATGAAGGCAGCACTTGAAAAAGCGCTTGAAAACAATGATATCTCACCTGAGGGTATTGCCTCAGTTGTTGATGGTTTGGTAGCTAGCTATGAAGGAATGGCTCCTGATCAAAAGTATGGTGGCGATCCACAAGCTAACGCGATTCAGTCTGTATATGTAGGTCAACCGAACGCTGAGGTTGAGCTAGGAATGGAGACAATTGCACAAGCATATGTCGGAACAACTTTCGATCAAACAGACTATTCAGCTGCTTGTGTAGCTTCAAACTAATCTAAATAATTTAGAGGTGGAGATCAATAATCTCCACCTCTATTTTGTTTCTAACCAAACGCTCAAATTTTTATCTTCTTGGGTAATCGCAATTGAACCATAAATATCTGTGCGCAACTGACTGATTCCATTACTTTCTAAGGTGTCTAAGACTTTAGGGTGCGGGTGGCCATAACGATTATTTAAACCTGACGAAATAATCCCATGCCTAGCCCCTGTGACCGCTAGAAGCCGCTCATCAAAATCACCTGAACCGTGATGAGCGATTTTTACAACATCAGCTGCAAGCGACTCCTCCGCTAACAACATCATTTGATGTTCATCAGCCCCGGTGTCACCTAATAACAGATATCTAAACGATCCACTTTGAACGTTTAACACAATGCTGCTCGCATTATCAGTTAGCAAAAGCGCATCATGTGTAGGCCAAAGAACATCCCAGGTTAAACCGCCTTGTTGGCCACCGTTAAAACCGCCCTGCATTTGTGCATAAGCCACGGTGATAGGTATTTGCTTGTAACGCAACATCTGCACTATTTCACGCTCGAAGTGTTGCACGCCAAATATGGGAGGTGAAACCATAGCGTGATTGACAAGATCAATAACCACTGGGAGGGCCCCGACGTGATCTTTATCGTCGTGGGTTAAAACAAGCAATTCAATTTCACTAACACCGAATCTGTACAAGCATTCCTTAAGCAGTTCTTCATCGTCGCCGGTATCGATCAAAATAACTTTCGTTTTATCCTCTAGAGACCGCAGAAGAGTCGCATCTCCCTGCCCAACATCGCACGCAACGACGATCCAATTTTTAGGTGTAGAAATGTACCGAGCTAACGGCGTAACAAAGGTGGTTGCAACGAATATGCCTACACCTGCAGTTGCCACAGTAACGGTAATTGCGACAACTTTTGTCGGCTGTGGGAGACGTTTCTTCCAAGGCTCTCTTAAGATACGCTTTTGTTGCCAATAAATGAAGGCGCAAGCTAATACAACTTCGACGATAAACAAAAGTGTTGCGCCTAATGGCCCACCTGGCCAATACCAGCGTGAATAAGGTAGATTTGCACTGACTTGCGCTGTTGCTTCAACCCATCTAGCCGGAAAACTAGCAGCCCACACAAATAGATGGCCCAACTGAGAGTTAATCGGTAGTGTCACCAGAGCAAGAAGACCTAAACCAGTCCCTAAAGGTGCAGCGGGCGCGGCCAACACATTTGCTGGAACTCCAGCCGCTGGCAAACCAGGTTGCAATAACAACAAGAGGGGCCCACAGGCTATTTGAGCGGCAATAGTCACAGTAAATGGCAGTGTTGCCCACCTTGGCATTCGCACCACCAGATTAATAGCTTTTTCTAGAGTTGGAACTAGAAGTAGTATGCCGCCTGTAGCGGCAACTGAAAGTGTAAAACCCGGTGCCCTTGATTGCCAAGGGTCTAAGAACAGCAATATAAAAATTGCTGCACCCAAAGCAGGAAAAGCAACAGCGCGCTTACCGCCAAATCCAGATAGCAAAGCTACTGCTGACATTATTGCAGCTCTTTGAACGCTTGGATCCGGCCCAACCACCACAACAAAACCGCTTAAAATCACAGCAGCTAAGCAAAAACGCATTCTACGCCTCACCCCGAGCCTTGCTGCGATCACCAAAACAGCGCCAGTTATTAGCGCACAGTTTGCGCCTGACACTGCGGTTAGATGTGTCAGGGAGCTCTCTTTCATTTCACTATCAAGTTTTTCGTTTACGAGACTTGTATCACCCACTGCGAAGCCCGGTACGAGGTTTGCTCCTTTAATATCAGCTGCAGCATTTCGCAAGTTCGTTCTTAACTTCGCTACGAACGAGTAGTTCTCCGCTAGAACATTAAGCTCTTTTACTGATATTTCATATGCATACATTGACGCCGGATCTAGTTTCCCCGCATAGCCTTCTATTTCTATTTTTGTGCCCGGGCTCCACTGTGCTGATTTTTGGTCATCAACCCAAAGAATTACCCGAATATGAGCAGCTTTATGCTTAAATGCAGCTTTGACAGCGAATCGATTCCCGGTCGCAGTCGAGGTTTCCGTAACAAAATCAGTTACATAAAAAATGTTATTTATATATCTTTTTTGAGGCTCTTCAATGCCAGCGAGACCTAATTTTTGTTCTGCAAGAACTTGAGCATTCTCTAGATATTCAATCCGAGCTAAAAATAGAAGCACCACACCAAAAGTCACGGCGGTTATCTGAATAAAACGTTTCACGCTTCGATTATTTTCAGCATTGTTTGATTTTTTTGCGTTCATCGCTCCCACAAAAAGAGCTACGGCAACAACTATTACACATAGGAGCCCTGAAATTATTAGTGCCAGTTTTTGGGCTAAATTAGGGATCCCAATACACACCGCAGCAAGTACCCAAACGATCAAAGCGGGAAAAAGTAGCCTCGCTAAACCAGGAATCCTGTTGTTCAATTTATTCATTACCGGCAAATGCTAAATGTTCAAACGCTAACTCTGTCTTTAAGGTTTGCATAAAGTTTCGGTCCGACCCCCGAAACATTTATCAGATCTTCAACAGACTGAAACCCGCCATTTGACTCTCGCCATTCGATAATTCTGCTCGCAAGGGCTGGGCCAATACGAGGTAGTGTCTCCAAAGTTGCCTGATCCGCAGTGTTAATGTTAATAACAGTTGGGATCCCACTAGCTGATTCGGCATTACCAAAACCTTCAAGCTTCTGTCTATTCAACTCCAAAGCGTCATCAATGTGTGGAACGAAAATTTGCTCCCCGTCGATCACGATACGGGCAAGATTTACGGCGTCAAGAGCTGCAGTTTCTTCAACTCCACCAGCTTTTGTTATGGCATCATTTACTCGTGCACCAGATTCTAGTTCAACAACGCCAGGTTTTTTTACCTGACCTGTCACGTGCACAAACAGTGATTTCGACTCAGACTCTTGTTTTAAATTCAAATCTGCTGGTGGAGTGGTTGCACCGGTTTCATCTATGTTTACATTAACTTCGTCTTTTGAACTTAAGAAAGTATCATCGTTGGTAATTACTTGTGGCTTAAACATCACAAGTGCGATTGCTACCCCTACACAAACCGTAAAAACAACAATGCTGGCGGTAACTGGAACAGCGATACTCTTCGCCATTCGAGCACCTAAAGATTCACGATTCCAGTCATCAGCATAATCTGACTTTTGATGTGAAATTTGATCTGACATAAATGTCAGGGTAGTAACTAAACCAACTTGATTAAATAAAACTATACAAGTGTGTAAAAAGTCTCGTGGGTTCGCATCAACTTTAAATTGTTAACGATATAAAGGAGCGTAAAATTCGTATTTCATGCTGTTAGCTTTTAGGTTTCGTAGCTATGCTCACAACGCGAGGAAGCTTAATAATCACGTTGACCACCTCACGGTCGGCAATTAATCGAGAAACCGTCTCTGAAGCAAAAGCTGCAGCCTTTGCTTCATCTTCATTAACTAAAGCTGGCAGGGTCAATTTATCGCGCACCTTGCCGTCAACCTGCACAACAACAGTGATGTCATCTTCGATAAGCAGAGACTCATCAGCTTTCGGCCATTCAACATGTGCAACGGTTGGCTCGTATCCAAGATTCGCCCACATATCTTCAGCAGTGTACGGTGCAAACATTGAGAGCAGTATCGAAACAACTTCAGCTGCTTCTCTGACCGCTGGGTCATTAGGTCCAGCTCCAGAATCAATCTCTTTACGAGTTACGTTAACCAATTCCATGAGGCGAGCTACAACGACATTAAATTTGTATCCCTCAATAAGTCCGGGAGCTTCAGCAAGTATTTGATGTGTTTTTTTGCGGAGTCCAACACTGCCCTGCTCAAAATTAATACCAGGCTTGCTTAGAACATCGTTAGCAACTCGCCACGCTCGTGCAAGGAATTTGGTTGATCCTTGTACAGAAACATCAGCCCAGTCAATATCGTCTTCTGGCGGGCCGGCAAATGCGAGAGTAACTCTGAGCGCATCTGCACCATGGTCGTGTAACTGCTCAGCAAACTCAACAAGATTACCTTTAGACTTCGACATCTTGGCCCCATCTTGCAGAACCATACCCTGATTCAACATATCTAAAAATGGTTCTTCAAAGTTGACGTAGCCCATGTCAAAAAGCACCTTGGTAATAAACCTTGAGTAGAGAAGGTGCAGAATCGCGTGTTCTACTCCGCCCACATACTGTTCTACCGGACCCCACTCTTTTACTAGTTCGGGGTCAAAGGCTTGAGTATTATCGTTACTCGATAAGAATCTGAAATAGTACCAGGAGCTGTCAACAAAGGTATCCATCGTGTCTGGATCCCGTTTTAACGTTTCGCCGGTTTCTTGATCAATAACGTTAGCCCATTCATGAGCAGCGCCAAGTGGTGAGCTTCCACGTGGTTTCAGATCAAGCCCTTCAGATTCCGGTAAAACAACGGGAAGTTCTGATTCAGCTACAGGATGCATCGAGCCGTCTTCTGCATGGAGAATAGGTATCGGAGTTCCCCAGTACCGCTGCCTTGAAATCAGCCAGTCTCGAAGTCTGTATGTTGTAGAGACCTTGCCAGTGCCCCGCTCTTCGAGCACCTCTATCGCTTTTTTGATAGCTTCTTCTTTTTGCAAACCATTTAATTCTGCAGAGTTGATTAAAACTCCATCCCCTGCAAGTGCTTCACCTGAGTCTGCGGGGTCGGGAAACTGTGTGCCGTCTTCGTCTCGCACATCAACCACTACCCGCACAGGTAGGTTATATTTACGTGCAAAGTCCAGGTCGCGTTGATCGTGTGCTGGAACTGCCATGATGGCACCGTGCCCATAATCAGCAAGCACATAGTCTGATGCCCAAACTGGTATCTCTTCACCTGTGACTGGGTTTATTGCATAGCTACCAAGAAAAACACCTGTTTTTTCTCGATCCGCATTTTGACGTTCAATCTCGCTTTGTTTCTGAGCTTGTGTGCGATAATTTTCAAATGCCTGCTTAGTATCTTCATCTGCTGTTTCAACAAGCTCAGCGGCAAGGTCAGCATCTGGCGCCACCACCATAAATGTTGCGCCCCAAAGCGTATCTGGTCGAGTGGTGAAAACGGGAATCCGCTTATCTCTACCTACTATTTCGAACTCAACTTCTGCGCCGGTTGATTTACCTATCCAATTGCGTTGCATTCCGAGTACCTTGGCAGGCCAACGACCTTCTAGCGCATCAAGGTCGTTTAAAAGACGTTCGGCATAGTCGGTAATACGAAAATACCATTGTGTAAGTTTCTTTTTAACGACCATTGCTCCGGAACGTTCTGAAGTTCCATCTGCAAGAACCTGCTCGTTGGCTAATACTGTTTGATCAACTGGGTCCCAATTAACCCAGCTAGCCTTGCGGTATGCCAGACCTCTTTCATAAAGTTTCAGAAATAACCACTGATTCCAATGATAATATTCTGGGTCGCTCGTGTGCAAAACTCGCGACCAGTCAAAGCTCGGAGCATAAATTCTAAAACTTGCTTTTTGTTGAGCGATGTTTGAATACGTCCACTCTCGTGGATCGACACCGCGCTTGATTGCAGCATTTTCGGCTGGTAGACCAAACGAGTCCCACCCGATTGGATGTAGAACATTGAACCCTTGACCGCGCCAATACCTGGCTAAAATGTCACCAAAGCAGAACGCCTCAGCATGCCCCATGTGCAGGTCCCCTGATGGGTATGGAAACATATCGAGCACATATTTTTTAGGTTTGTCTGATGGGTGTTTATCTACGTTAAAGGGCTCCATCTCTTCCCACACTGGTAGCCAACGCTCCTGTAGCACACGGAAGTCATATGTTTGCCCTGTTTCTTCGCTCACAAGCACCTCTACTTTTTGTTTCTAAAACCATAATCTTTGGCTCTGTCTCCAATCTTCAAGGATACCCGCTTTTAATTTAAAGTCTGCAAAGCTTTAAGCATAGCGCTCGCTTTGTGTTCCATTTCTTTCCACTCAGCGTGAGGCTCTGAGGCTTCTGTGATTCCACCTCCAGCACCTATCCGTATTTCGGAGCCGTTACTTTCGATAGAGCGAATTGTCATCGCCATCTCAATATTCACTGCCCCGGGTGAGATTGTTCCAAAACATCCAGAGTACCAACCTCTGTTGGCCTCTTCTAGATTGCGGAGGTGCTTAATAGCAGCTTCTTTTGGCACTCCCGTCATAGATGCTGCTGGGAATATAGCGTCAATTATCTGCCAAAAAGTGGTTTTTTGGGAAACTGTTGTTGCAACATGGCTAACAAGTTGATGCACCTGTTTGTAGCTCTCTAAGCTCCCTGAAAATTTAAGGTTTGAATCTGGGACCTCTGCCAGTTGAAACAGTTCTGCCGCAACCGCATCAAGCACTCGAGCATTTTCTGCTATTTCTTTTGGGCTCTGTAGCAACTCTAATTTGAGTGATTCATCTTCAGCAAAAGTTTCACCGCGAGGCCTAGTGCCTTTAATAGGTGAAGAGCTTATTTTCATACCTTTTTTTGAAAGAAATCTTTCTGGGCTTGCGCTCATTATCCATTTGTTGCCCCACTCTATTAGTCCTGAACGTGGCGCTCCGCCCAATCTTTTAAGATTCAAAAAAGTTGAAACGACATCATAGTCTGAAGCATTTTGAAGTGTAATTTGGTTGGTTAAACACAAAACAGATGCAGATGTTTCGTTTATTATTTTCTTAGCTTTATCGATTGTTTTTATGTATGTCTTCTTGTTCATTCGATAGCTGGAAAGATTCGCTTTGCAATCTCCATTGGCAACGTTATCTTTATTGACAGGGTTAATGGATTTGTTTTCGTTTTCTGCTGATTGATCAGCCTTTATTTCTGCAACAATATTTTCTAGCGTGTCAGTAAGCGCAGGTACTTCGAAATCGTATTCGTAAACAAAATTTTTATCATAAGCATTTAATACTCTTAAAACCTGTTTTTGCTCATCGAATTCAATTACTGCTGGCACGTGCAATGCTAGCGCCGTGAGCTCCTCTGAGTTGATGTCGTTTGAATGAGAACGACCAAATTCGTAGGCAAGCGCAAGCACCCAACCTCCATGAAAAAAATGTTTTGGCTCAGATTCAGACACCCTTGATTCTTGGTTGAGTTCATTTTCCCAAAGCTGTGTGAGTCGTTTTTTAAATTCTTCTTCATTACCTGTCTGGCATTCAATTAACCTCGTTGTAAAACCAAGATAGCTCTTTTGTGGATCCCCGAAGCCTCCACCATCTAAGCAAAACCAGGCGCATTGATTTCCAAAAGCGCGGGATGCGGTACGTATTTTAATCACTAATTCATCGAGGGTGATTTGCATTCTTTTAGCGTACGCTAAAGTCAATCAGTTGCGCATAAGCTTCTCTTTCATGTCGATTAAAGTAGGACGGTAGTGTCAGAATCTCAAAAAACTACAGATCTATCACCCAAGCAAATTATGATCGCGGAATCTTTTCTGCTCTCGGTGAAAAACGAACTTCATTTCGTTAAAGGCTATGAGTTTCATCTTGCGAGATTCAGACGCTCTATAAAGAAAATTCTTAAAGAATCTGGGCAAAACTTTGGAGCTGAACAGGAGCAAGAACTATTTAGATTCTTAGAAAGCATTCCAAATACACTGACAAAAGCCAAAACTTCTGCCTTTCCGCGTTTAGAATGCCACTTGCATATCGATAACGACCGTTTAGCGGCCAAACCTGTAATTTTAAAGTACAAGATACTTATGCGGGCAGCTCCCCCGATCACTCCTCATTTGAACATAGTCGCGCAACAGCAGAACATTAATGAAAAGGTTTGGGCTAAAGGACCTAATATTGGGAATTATTCTAAAATGCAAGATATTCATGGGGGTGAAGTTTTACTAACTGATTCAAAAGGTCACCTATTAGAGACGACCACAGCGGCTATTGTTTGGTGGGAAGATGACACCCTATTCGGAGTCCCACAGACAACCAAAAGAGTGACTTCTATCACTGAGAAACTTGTTTTTGAAATAGCAACAAATCTTGGTTTTAATACTGAAACGAAATTTGCAACACCAAAAGAAGTATCAACGAAACCGCTCTGGGCTCTAAATGCTCTTCATGGAATAAGATCCGCTAATCTAACCTATATTTCGTCTGCAAGTTTTAACCAAAATCAAAGGCTTACGAATTTTCGCAGAAGTTACAATGCGCTCGAAGAAATACTTAAACAGCTAGACTGAAACGCGTGACTTCTCCAGTTGACGATAAAACCAAAAGCAGGGTCCTTGCTGCCCGGTTCGAAGACTGGACCCATAAACATCGCATAAAGTTCTCAAAAAAACGCGGTAAAGTGGCCTCAATCATTCCTTATATTGGATACGGTTCAACGCAATGGGTGCGAGTTCTTGCCAGAATTTTATATCTAAAACCTAAAACCGAAACCGATGAGAGCCAACGCGCTGATGTTGTACAAGTGTCTAAGGTGCGCGGGTGGAAAACTTTTACCAGTGTTGCTGGGCCTTTTGTTGAAGTGCAGGTGCATATAGACGGTCAGCATGTTGGTTCAGCTAAAAGTGACCGTGGCGGGGTGGTAGACGCGGTTATTGATGTTGAGCTGACACCGGGTTGGCACACTGTGAGCTTAAAAATCGATGATTCTGCCCCGTCAGAAACACCTGTGTTTATTGTTGACCCAGCAGCAACCTTTGGCGTAATTTCAGATGTTGACGACACAATTTTGCAAACAGCACTACCAAAACCGTTTGTCGCTGCTTGGAATACATTTGTGGTTGATGAGCAGGCTCGAACCGCAACACCTGGGATGCCTGTACTTTTGCAGAACCTGATTAAAGAACATCCAGGCACACCAATCGTTTATCTTTCAACCGGGGCTTGGAACGCGGCTCCTGCGTTAAGCCGTTTTTTAGCACGAAATCTTTATCCTGTTGGGCCTCTGCTGTTAACCGATTGGGGGCCAACACACGACAGATTTTTCCGTAGCGGCAAAGAGCATAAACGAGCAGAACTTCGTCGGCTAATAAGTGAGTTCCCTAACATTCGTTGGGTGTTAATTGGAGACGATGGCCAAAAAGATGAAATGCTTTACCACGAATTTTCTGTGCAACACCCAGAGCACGTAGCAGCGGTTGCTATCCGTCAAATCTCAACCGGTGAAGCTGTTCTTTCTGGAGGGCGCTCCAAAGCGCGTTTGCACAGAAGTGTCAGCGGGGTGCCTTGGGTTTACGGCCCAGACGGTGCAACGCTCAAAGTAGAACTAACAAAACTTGGGGTTTTAAAGCGCAAACAATAGCGCTACTTCTGGCATGTGGGGCACCAATAAAGTTTTCTCTTGGCTAACTCTTCAAGAATAATATTCGTACCACACTTTTTACATGGGGTTCCTTCTAGTTTGTAAACCCAGTGCCTTTCATCACGCTCAATTAGCGCTTTTTGATACATTTCATTATTTAGATTATCAATTGTAATCATCTGTCCAACCCGAATACCGATATCGAGCAGATGCACCCAATCATGCCAAAGCTCCTCATAAATATCACGACTCAATAAATTTGCGGGCGTGTGTGGGTTTAAACCTGCTCTAAAAAGCATTTCGGCACGATAAACATTACCGATACCAGCAATTACGCTTTGATCCATCAGCACAGCTGCAATCGCTACTTTTTTACTTTTCGCTCTTTTTATGAAGCGCTCTTTTTGTTCTTCGCTGGCATCGTTTGCCGGATCAGGGCCTAACCTGTCAAGAACAGCCTGTTTTTCTGCTAAGGTGATGACCTCGCAGACGGTCGGCCCCCGCAGATCAGCGCACACCAAATTATTTAGTAGCCGCACTCTAACCTGTCCCACCGGCTCTGGTGGAAAATTTTCAGCTACTGCAAC
>DATJCC010000029.1:0-10618 GCA_035514995.1 Microbacteriaceae bacterium | reverse complement strand
TCGCTTGGCCTCGCGCGCAGATCAGTTGGAAGAATTTGTTCACTACGTGAAAGGCGAGATCACCAAGGTAGTCGGCAAATAATGTCTAACAATTCGTTCAAGCCGACGCCGCTTCGCGGCGCGGCTTAACTCAAGCGTTAGAGAGCTGGGGAAGACTATGCGCGATCTGTTGAAGGTGGTTCTAAGCCTCGTACTTGCGATGGCATCGGGGCAGGCACTTGCTGACCTGCCAATTGTTTTAGTGGATGAAGCTCGTCTTCCCTATGACTACTCCCCATCCAACTACGACATTTCTCCAAGCAACTACGACAACTCCATAAGCAATTACGACAATAGTCCATCAAATTACGACAACTCTGAGAGCAACTACGATAATAGTTCATCCAATTACGACAATAGTCGCAACGGAAATCGTAGGCTTATATATAGCGCAAATGGGTCTCGCACTTTCGCCGGCTACTACGTCATTGCCAACAATGGGACAACGAACTTCTTTTCCACATCTGGCAAAAGGATGTTCTACACCCCAAAAGGGGGGCGCGGCGTCTATGGCGGCAAAGATGGGAGCTTCTGCGGGGCATTGGTCGTCATAAATGGCCAATTTTCGCTTGCCCTGACAGATAACGGCCTGAAGATCATGTATCTAAGCAACTAGCCTGCTCTCTAATAAAATGTTAGGCCTCAACATCTAGTCGCAAGCTGAGGGGAACCACTAGTGTCATACGAACCTCCAAGAGACGGTTACACAAACGGGTACATTGTTGATGTCATGTATGACAATCGCCCAAGTAAGTATCCAGCTGTGTTCAGAACGTACGTCCGAATTCCAGACTATGTCGAACTAGATAACGCGGAGGAGCTGGCCGACGCAATCATTCGAGAGGTTGAGTTAAAGGAGGCATGGCTCACAAGGGTCTTGGGGAACTCAGCCGATCCTGACGCTTCTGTGGGCAAGTGGGACCGGCGCCTAGCGCAGTGCGGTGGTATTGATGAGATGTCAAGTGGGGTGCAGGCAACATACTTCAGTCCAAACGGTCAGCTGGTCGGCTTAGTGGCATACATTGATGCCGAATGGATGGATGAATAGCTCTGACGTTACGATTCAGGTGAGACAACCAGATGGGCATTGCGTACAAGCTCAGTTGCCACCGATGTGGCTACGAGTCTGATCTTCTTTACCTAGGCCAAGGTATGGCGATGCTTCCTGAGCAAATAGTCGGAACGTGCACATGCTGCGACAATCTAACGACGATTTCTATAAATGAAAGCTACGGAGTATGCTCACTTTGTGGGGCTAAGGATCGTGTGATATTTACAAGCTATCAGCATGAGGCAAGGCCAAGAAATCCCTGCTATCTAGAGAGAAGTTTCAAATATCAATGCCCAAGATGCCATGCCTTCAGTATGGAGCCTCCGGATCTACCGGAGATGCTTTGGGACTAATGCTCCGCTTTGCCTCGGGTATCCGTTCGACCTATGTTTAAGAGGAAACGCACGTGTCTGCCGCCAAAGCTCTTGCCTATGCACTTTGTGACAAGTTGGAAAGCAAAAAAGTTGATGAAGTCGTACGAAATCTTGTTTCTAGCGGCTGGAATATTAGGGAAGTGGCCTGGGAAGCTTCGTCCTTTGATCATGAAATGCCCTACTTTGACACGGGGCGGGACTTCGATATTGGATTTCCTGACACGCTGTCATCCAAGATTGAGTTTTTGACCGCGAATGGATCAATCGTCCAAGCACGTGCTCGCCTGCACTTCAAGCAGGCTCTAATTTTTGCCAAGGCGTCCAAACATGTCGCCGCGCTCAAGAACTCATTGGATTACTACTATGGATCGTCTGTAATCCCCCCTCAAAACCACGGAGGCTATTTGTAGAAAATTCCATTAATATGAACTCAAGGTGTTCCCTACGGACGAATCAGCGATGAAGGTGGTGTACCTGGCTATCCAGGCGGCGACCAAGAAATGGACGATGCCGATCCGCAACTGGAAGCCGGCCATGAACCGTTTTATGATCGAATTTGGTGACCGTTTAAATGGCCACCTTTAACTGACCGGCAAAAGCACTTACACAAAAGGGTTTACAGGCTCTTTCAGTCATTCCTTTAATGCGTAAATTGCTCTCTAACCACTCTCTCAGCCCACCCTTCCATATCCTCTCTCGATACTTGCAGCTCCCCCAACCCCTTTGGATGATTCACCCCTCTATGCCCGTCTTGTCCATATAATTGATCAAACAAACTATTTGGCCAATTCAATGAGCTCTTCACCACTCCACGCCGTATCTTTTCAAAATCATTCCGCCATGTTTCGCTATCAACGCCACTCAACACTTTGGTAGAAAGCATTTTCACCCCATCCGATGCATCCACCTCTAGCAATACAAATTCACTGCCATTACGTTGCACCCCAACGGCTTTAATCACTCTTGGTGAGCCATCTTTACACAGATGTAATCGGCTACGCCCAACTTTTGGCAAAACCAAGGTTTCTTCAAAAAGCACCCGACATGCAAATTTAGTTTTTAGAATTGAAAGTAGCTCATCAAAAGCAGCAAATCGATTAGCAAAAATAGTGTTGTAATTGGTTGCATCCTGCTTCCCACCCACATCTGCCGCTGCTAGGACACCACCTAAGTGTGGCTCATCAGTACTAACCAAATTACTATTTTCACTTGTTGTTGCTTCTTCTTTTTCTAAAATAGTTTGGCTACTTTTTCTTGCCCTGCGAGATTTTTCAATTCGACTAGGTCTACTAAAACTTATCCATGTCGGCTCAGCCTCTATGACTCGTGTGTCTGTGTCTATATTGGCTGTTTCCTCATCGTCCAACTGTAGATGCTCATCATCAACAACTGACTCTGTTGAAACCGCTATGTGCTGCGTACTACCATCACCTGCCTCCTTTTCCTGAAAAGAGGCATGGCTAATAGCTGTTGTGCTAGGAAGCATAGCGTTGATTTCTAAACCTACTATTTCCTCAACTAAATAATCCTTATCCTCGTTAGAAGAACGTCCTTTTACATGTAATTTCCAACCCTGCATGGGCGGAGGGTCAAAGCTAAAGCACCAGCTTTCAACGCCGTTCTTAATTTCTCTATTTTGTTGATAGTGCCTAAAAATACTTTCATACGAATCCATAACATCTTGATCCGAAAACAACCAAACCAAAAGCTGCACTACGGCCGACTGCTCTAACGCCCCTTTAGGAAACGATGAACTGGGTAAGATCCTTATCTCTAAATGATCTCGCTCAACCTCATACTGAACGTCGAACTCTTGCTGTAAAGCGGTACTGCTCAAACAGCTTCGACAGAAATAGGAGTTAATTAAAAATAATGACCGAGCTAGCTCTAACTGTGGGATGTGATAACGAGTCTTGCTATATGGTGTTTCAGCTTCGTAAATAAATGAACTCTGCGCTCCATCCTTGTTGCGTACGGAAGCAAAGGACGAGAGATTAGGAAAATCGATTATTTTGGCTCGTTGAAGATCCGATGCTTCAAACTCAATCACACGATCCGCCTTATTTATTTGCTTTGTTGTACTGTTAACCACCTTAGCTCGACTTAATAAAGGCAAATGAGTAAATCGAGTCCATTTCCGTTCTTGCATTGGATTAAACCAAACAAAAATACGCCACTCCTTATGACCCGAGTTACGGAATAAATGACCAATATGTACAACCTGCACATTGTCATTAAATGTAGCTAGCCTAACCACTCACTCTTCCCCATAAACCATTTCCAAGAATCTTTGTGCTTCCTCAGTTATCCGCTCTTTAGATAACGTTGCACTTCTTAATAATCGCCAGCGCCTAAGCTCAACATCTTCCTGTTTAAGCTTAATAAAAGCTTGGCTAATCCGTCTAATTTGATAATCTTCCACACTCTCTGAGTAACGCTTTAAGCAAAGCGCTACCAAAGGCAGTTTCTGTAGATTTTTTGCAAGAGAGGTTCCGTTAGGAGTTTGCTTTAACAGCCAGCTCGATGTCGCTCTTGGGTGATCAAGGCTACTATCTAGACGCTTTATGATTCTTAATAGTTGTCGTACAGCAATTCGATCTCTTTGGTTCCAATCAACTCTAGGGGCGGGTGCCAGACGCTCTTGTTGATGCTGTTGATTCCAGTGAACTAGCCAATCCCTGTCATGTCGGTAAAGCCAAGCGTATAGCACCCCACCCTCTAAAGACTGTCTTGCCGCCTTAATTCCTTGGTATTTATGCACTAGTTGCTGCCAGTCTTTATGCTTAACAGATAAATCTTCAGAGTTAGGTTGCACAGACTGGCTAACAGGTCTTGTCGTTATAGAGTGCTCAGTAAGAGCACTTGCCTGCTGTAGCGCTTCTATAACCGTTAGTTTTGGCAATAAGGCTTGCCACACAATACTATGCTGTAAATAACTAAAGGCTTTTCTATGCTTACGGAATATACTTTTCAGCCAACACGTGTCCTTGTTCTCTGCCAACTTTAAATCCAGTTTCTCTAGTGCCTCATCACTAAAAGTCTGCCTCACTCTCTCCGCCACCAAGTCATGACGAATGTGCTTGCTTTTGGTTAGCCCTAGATCCTGCGCTAAGCGCTGATAAAACAGCGTCCACTGCTCAAGGCTTGGGGAAAGCTCTTGCGCTCGTGGAGCATCTAACAGAGGGGCTATATAAGCAGCTAGTGCTGTTAATTGAGATAGGGAGTCTTTGGGGTAGTCTGAAAGCAGCTCAGTATGACCCAAAGCCCAAAATTGATGTCGGTGATCATCTACAGCTCTATCAAAGAAGACTAAAGCACCGTGTTTTGGACAATATGGCAAAGCGGGCAAATACCAATCTCGTTGCCAAAAGGCTTCCCCATACCTATTTAGCTGAAGAGCAACGCAATCAGGGCAGTATCTAAAGCGGTTATCGCTCTTAACTCTAGAAGCAGCGACTCCTAGCATTAAATGCACCGCACCTTGCGCTTGGTACTCCATTAACCGAATAGCTTCGTCTCGGCGCTCCTTGCCTACAAACGGAGCATATAAAGGGAATAAGGTATGCTCATAAATAAGCTGCTGAACAGCGTAACGTCCTGTTTGATGTAGATGTCTTGCTATCACACCTAAATGCGAGGGCAGACCTAAGGTAGCGACCACCTTGCGGTTGCCATACACCTCATCCAACAGCTGCTTAGGACTAACAATCCCTTGATAAACGCCTGCCCGTGCAATAGTGCTATAAATCAGCTCATTCGAGTACGGAACAGGAAAGTTTCTCATGGCTAACCTGCTTGTTTAAATAAGCTCGCCATATCCACTATTACCCCTTTCCCTTTTAACCGTTCATGCATGGTTTTTTCAGGTTGGCGTTGTGAATAGATATAACGTAAATCCGTATCAGGCAAGCTATCCCAGTCGCTGGGCTTGACTACCTTTATAGCCGAAACCTTTTTACTCTTGGAGGGCTTTTCTAGTTCTGACACTACCGTTTCGCCTTCCATCAACCACTGCAAAACAAGAGGCAGTAACTTTTGTCTTGTCATCGTTGGATTCTGGCTAAACGCTTTTTTAATAGTGGGAATTAACAGGCTTGAATCGTAATCCTCTTTCAGCATCAGATATAAATGACGCTGATCTTCGGTATCTAACTCTTGAAGGGCTTTTTCTTCTGGTGTTTGTTCTTGTATCGCTGCGATATCTAGCTGAAGTTGGATTAACCGTTTATCAATCTCGGGAACGACTAGATCAGAATAACGAGCAATGCGTTCTGGGATACCCGAGCGTAATGCCTCTAGCATGGGGTGCACAGGCTTTAACTCATCTTGATACACTTGCCGCAATAAACCAGCGGTAATACGCTCATTGCCTAAAGCTAGCGCACGGAGCTGAGCGAGTACAAAAAGTTTTACTACAATGTCCATCACTCCTTGGCTTAGCTCATACCACACATCACGGACCTCATCCGATAACAGCGCATCTTTGCGTTGTAAAAGCTGTAATTGCCAAAGATTATCCGTAAAAGCGATCCACTCTTGATTGGGCTTTCCACGTTGCGTTTGTTGTATAGGATCCCAGAATATAGCTCCAAACCCTGCCCCTCTACGTGCAGACCGCAAATCAGCCTCAAAAATCTCTCGTGCTTTAGGGGTACCAATCAACATCACTGGTACGCCAATAATATTCACCATCGTCACAAAAAAGTTCAGCATCTCTTGAGATCCACCCGAACGAGAGCGGCTTAAATGCTGAATTTCATCAATAACCAACAACCCTAAAGCATGTGCATTGGCTATTTGCGACATCAAAGCCAACATGGTTTCTATACCATGACGTTTTAAGCCATAACGACGCTCATAGTTCGAGCCCAAGGCTCGATCCAACGCTCTGAAAAAATTCAAGCAGATTTCTTTTAGCGAACCATTATGCGAGCAGTCTATTTTCAAATACACCACCTGCTCTACATTGAGTTCACGATGGTAAATCACCTGAGGATACGTGGCTAGAATACGATGAAGAGAGGTCGTCTTCCCACTACCAGAACAACCAATTAACAATAAGCTTTGTGCCGTAGATCGTGCCTCCTCAAAGCGAAATGTCTCCAACTCTCCCGTTTGAACACGCTCATAACCATTTTGTAAATGCTTTTGTAAATCTCCTGTTTTAGGATTTCTGCCTACGTAGCCACCTCGAATCATGACCGAAATACGCTCACTTAGTAGCAAATGCGTACCTAATGGCTGAAAATAGTCATCTGGAATACGACAAATGGTATGAGCTCTGATAACACGGGACTTTTGCAAGTCAGAGGAAGTAAGCTGTAAAGAGGATTTCAGTGATGCAGCACTATTCACTGACTCTTGTAATGGTGGTAAGGCCTCGATAAAAGGATTATCACGATAAGCCTCTACCCCCGTATCACGATAAACTGCTTGAATCCGGGTAGCACTCATGACTCATCCTTTTCTGGTGGATCCTGAAATAATTCAGGCACGTATGTGGGTAGGCTGTAATCTTCTTGATCATCCGCTTCCACTGCGTTGAAAGGAATAACTTTAGCCTCATCACCTGAAGAGCTTGGCTTCAAATGCTCCGCACGTTTTTTACGCTCCGAGGTCACGGCTTCTTTTTTATTAGTTTTAATCTGCTTAATGCGTGTTGATTTGGGCTCAGTAGTACTGGGCGTTAACTTATTCGCTTTCTGAATGGTTTGCTGAATAAACGCCTCAAGCTCCCTGCGTTTAGTTAACTCATCCTGCTTCGCATTGGCTTTATTGTGTTTTTCTTGTGCTTGTATATCCCAAACCTCCCAAAATGAGAGACCTTTAAACTGCCGACTACGTTCCGTCAGATTACAGCGCCAAAATACACGGCTGCCAACTTGCGGAAACAAATAAATCGTATCAACCAGCACTGGGTCATAAGCCGCTTCTAAATGTTGAGGTCTAGCTATATCAGTGCTCCGCTGCAACCAACCCTCACGCAGAATCTCTGACCCCGAGTAATACAAACCCCACAAATTAACGCCAAATGAAGAAATAGAGACCTTTCGGCGAGGCAGTAACGCTACTCGCAACTGCTCTTGCTCCACAGCCCTTAAACTACCTGTACGATGCTGCATACCCCATTGCCATAGCTGGACAGGAATAGACGGTAAATCTGTAGGAAAATCAGCATCTCGATCGTATTTATCCATCACCAGATGGTTATTTCTGAATAAGATCGTACGCAAAATAATTTGTGTGAACTCAAATACCGACAGAGATGCATCTAACCTATAGTCTGTTTCACCATGGCTTTTGATCCGACTGCCCTCTACAATGCCAGGTGCAAAGGACTTAAACTCGGCTTGTAGTGTTCTAAAAGTGCTTTCCACTATGCCTTTAGCATCGCCACGTCTAGGTGGAGCACTTTCCACTCGCACATTAAAACTAGAAACTAAGGCTTCGACCTGATGACTCATTAATTCGCCACGGTCCGCTAGCAACACATCTGGCAAACCTACACACGGCCAGTCTGAGCTACTAATCTCAATATCATGCTGGGCACAAATGGCCGTTTTGTCAGAGCAAGCATTTACAAAAGCCTGCATCGCCACCACATAAGACGGATTTTCAAAGCCGATATAAAAGCCCGTGATCATCCGACTAAACACATCAATCACAATGTAAAGCGTTGGTCTTCCTATGATTTTTTGGCGATCATGATGATCCACTAAATAAATATCAGCAATCGTGGCATCAATCTCATAACGACTCCCAGGGCCTAACGCCTGAGAAGTGGCTGTACTACTTAAGGGTCGTACGTCTTTTTTATATACCCCTGCTTTAACTCTAGACTTTAAGCGCTGAGCTTTAGGGTATTCTCGATCATAAAAATAACGAAACTGACGTAGTGTTGGGTAATCCTCTTGGGGAATGCGAGGAAAATACTGAGCAAACAAGTCCACAAATCGTCTATAGGCAACGGTGGTCTTTGTACCTTTTTGATTTAACAGGTGCTTTTCTATGGTCAACCTAAAAAGGCGTTCAATCTCGGGCGTTACCTTGGTTCCTTCACCCTTACCATATTCTCTGGCTCGGCCAATCTTTGCTGTTCCTGTCGCTGAACGTCTTTCCCCTGGTGCACCGCTGTTTTTGTAGTCAGGAATTAATGCATTAGGCGTTTGACCACGCTGCCAGTAACGGCGTAACAACTTATAAACTGTAGCCTTAGTAACCTTATGTTCTTGGACCACATGCTCAACGAGTTCGCTTCTGACTTTAGGGTCGAAACGATCCTTACTATTAATAATAGGAAGAATTTTTCGATAATCCTCCTCGCGCTTCTGGAAGCTGACAGAATCTACAGACGGCTCTTCTAAATCAAGATGTACATAAGGGTCATCAGTTCTAACTAAGCGGCCTTCATCTAAATACTGCATTAGCAACAACTCAGCCCTAGCTTGTGGAACTCCTTTATCAGCGCTTATTTGCATCCAGACAACTTGGCCATCCTCTATAGCCAAAATGCGATACGGATCATTATCAAATAGCACAACCTCATTAATTTGCCACATAGCGCAACTCCTCCATATTCACTACTTGGCTAATACAGAGATCTGCACACTTATTTGCCCTGAAAGACTTATAAATATTGAACTTAATAAAACCATTTGCGGTTAAGGCTCGTATCTCACTCAATGTTTTGCCTAACTCCAAATCATAAGCAATATCAACCTGCTTACAGACATTGATAATGTTTTCATCTCCTTTTTCTTGCAGGATATGGGCCAATGGGGATAGTTGTGCTAAAAGCTCCGCAGAAACTTCTTCTGTTTTCACTGAATAAAGCCATTCAATATTTTCTTTTACTACGGGATTTATTTCTTTATCAGTAAAAATGAACCAAGGAATTTGCTTTTGCTGCCAATAGCGACGCTCTAGTTCTAGTTTTTCTAAGGTACGCTCGTCTTGTAAGGCTGCTGCAGGTTTGACTTGAATAGCAAACTGCTCAAAAGGACCATCTTTGCAGTCCACTAAAAAATCAGTAGACATAACCTGATCTACACCACGAATAACAGGATGCTTAATACCACTATCTATTGCAATCTGCCTGGTATCACTAGGTAATAAGGGGAACTGCTCGCGTATATCTAGCACGCTGCTCTCCCACTCAAGACTGAGAAAAACAGCAAGCTCTAAGTCAGATAGCAAATGATGGACTCGTCCCGTCTTATGAGAATAAATACGGTGGGAACGACCTGAAGAAGGAACTTCTTGTACTGTTAGCCATGGAATATAGTCTTTACCATGCCCTTGGCCACGCCCCTCTTTAATACGACGGGCAATTTGCACTTCAGAAAATGAAGAGTTTGCTTTAGCCATAACAAAAGTCCAGTATGCTTTTTCACAGCATAACTGGACTGATTTCAGTTTACAACTATTCTGTCTAGTTTAAGACTTTATTGTCATAGTTTAGATCTATTTTGTTCAGTTTAAGACTTTATTGTCCGCCCACAGCACTGGTGAGTTGCTGGGCTTTTTTTATTCAACGGTGACGCTTTTGGCTAGGTTTCTTGGCTGGTCAACGTCAGTCCCTTTCAACACAGCAACGTAGTACGACAGTAATTGCAGTGGAATGGTGTAGAGAATCGGCGCCAGTACCGGATGGATGCTTGGCATGTTCACTATTTGGGTTTGCTCATCTTCACTCAAATGCGCTTCACGATCAGCAAACACTAACAGCTGACCACCACGGGCGCTGACTTCTTGCAGATTGGATTTAAGCTTTTCCAGTAGTTCGTTGTTGGGCGCAACCGTGACCACGGGCATATCGCTGTCAACCAGCGCCAATGGGCCGTGTTTGAGCTCGCCAGCTGGGTAAGCTTCAGCGTGAATATAGGAAATCTCTTTGAGCTTCAACGCACCTTCTAAGGCCACTGGGAATTGCTCACCACGACCTAAAAACAGCGCGTGATGCTTCTCGGCAAAGAGCTGAGCTTTGGCTTCAATCGTCGCGCTGATGGCTAGAGCGTCATTGAGCTTGGCCGAAAGATTGCGCAGGGCATCAAGGATGTCGAGCTCTTGTGCTGGCGCGAGTGTTTGCCGTGCACGACCGATGGCCAAGGTGAGGAGCAATAAGCCGACCAGTTGCGTGGTGAAGGCTTTGGTT
>DATJCC010000028.1:0-4421 GCA_035514995.1 Microbacteriaceae bacterium | reverse complement strand
AAGGAATCATGTGTTCGACCGTGTTATTCCCCCCTGTTGAAGCCGCGGTTACGTCTTCTTCGCTATAACCAACGGTGGCTATCTCAGGTTGGGTAAAAATATTTGAGGCAACATTTTTCAGATCAATCGGCCTTACAAAGTCACCAAGAGCGTGCATAATAGCGGTGCGGCCTTGCATCGAAGCTACTGAAGCTAGCGGGAAAAGATCTGTGCAGTCACCTGCAGCGTAGATTGAAGGCATAGAGGTTCTGGCAACCTTATTTACCCGAATATGGCCACTCTCACTCAGTTGCACACCCGCTTCTTCTAGTCCGATTCCCTTCGTATTAGGCACCGAACCAACCGCCATCAAACAGTGCGAACCTTCAACGGTGCGTCCGTCAGAGAGCGTCACAATAACCCCATCCTTAGTGCGTTTCACACTGTCTGCGCGTGATTTTGAGAGCACCTTCATTCCGCTTCTTTTGAAGACACGCTCAATCACAGCCGCAGCATCGCTGTCCTCCCCAGGTAGCACCTGATCACGGCTTGAAACTAGCGTAACCTCTGCACCCAACGCCCGATACGCGCTCGCAAACTCTGCACCTGTAACCCCAGAGCCCACAACGATTAGATGTTCTGGAATGGCCTGCAGATCATAAAGCTGCTTCCAGGTTAAAATGCGCTCCCCATCGGGTTTAGCACTGTCTAATTCTCTAGGACTTCCACCTACAGACACAACTATTGTGTCTGCCTCGATTCTTTCAAAGTCTGTGCCGTCTTCGCCTGCGGCAGTTGCAACGATTATGGAGCTTGTGTCGTCTAGCCTCCCAAAACCTTGCACTATGCGCACCCCGGCTTCTTCGAGGGTGTTGACCATATCTGTTGATTGGGCCCCTGCCATAGCCAAAAGCCGTTTATTGACAGCAGCTAAATTAACGGCGAAATCCGGTTTTACAGGCTTGCCATCACCACCCGGAACGAAGGCTTGCACGCCCAAGTTGGCGCCACCCTTAATTGTGGTTACGGCCTCGGCTGTTGCAATCAAACTCTTAGAGGGAACCACATCAGTCAGTACTGCAGCACCGCCAACTCCCGCATGCTCAATAAGCGTAACCTCAGCACCCATTTGTGCCGCTGCGAGTGCCGCTTCGTAACCGCCGGGGCCTCCGCCCAACACAGCAATTTTATGTTTACGTTCAAAGACTGTAGCCATGTCATATAGTCTATCCTCACGATATGGCACACTGATTAGTATGAAACATAATGCACAAAATGAGGCCCAAAAATTAGCTGCTGAAGCTGCGCAGGCGATCCGCGATTTAAGCGGAGTAGCTAAACACGATATTGCGCTAACGCTGGGCTCAGGATGGGGCAAAGCCGCCGAAATGATGGGCGAGATCGTTGCAGAAATTCCTGCAGAGAAAGTCCCGGGCTTCAGAGCCTCTAGCGTTGTGGGGCACTCTGGAGTTTTAACCTCGATTCGATTACCAAACGACAAATACGCTTTGGTTATTGGAGCTCGCACCCATCTATATGAAGGCCATGGGGTTAGAGCGGTTGTGCACGGCGTGCGTGCGGCAGCTTCAGCCGGAGCCAACATCATGATCTTGACAAATGGTGCTGGCGGTTTAAGCCTCGACTATAAACCTGGAGAACCATTAATCATTAGCGATCATCTAAATTTGACCTTCCAATCACCGCTCGAGGGTGCAACTTTTGTTGATTTAACCAATCTTTACGATGCTGATTTAAGAAAGCTTGCACAAAGCGTTGATCCTTCATTAAAAGAAGGCGTTTATGTGCAGCTTCCCGGGCCTCACTATGAGACACCAGCCGAGGTTCGATATCTGCGCATGATTGGTGGCGATACGGTTGGCATGTCGACTGCTCTTGAAGCTATAGCGGCGAGAGAGGCGGGTATGAAGGTACTCGGGTTTTCATTGGTGACAAACCCGGGCGCGGGTCTTCAAAGCTCCGCTTTAAGCCACCAAGATGTTATAGCTGCGGGGCAAGAAGCTGAATCGCGTCTTGGGGAGCTGCTTGCGGCTGTAGTTATTAAGCTCTAGCATCGCGGGATCGAAAGCAAATCTCTGTCAGAGAGTTTAAGGAGGCACTTCGTGGAAAATGTTGACGTTGTAATCATCGGCGCTGGTTTTGCCGGGTTAATAGCAGCTAGAGAGATCAGCAACGCTGGAAACAGTGTGCTTGTACTCGAAGCAAGAAACCGCGTGGGTGGCCGAGTTTGGACAGACAATAGACTTGGGTTTGACCTCGAATTAGGCGGGACTTGGGTGCATTGGGTGCAACCACACTCATGGTCTGAGATAACTCGTTATGGTCGCTCCATCACCCGCAGCCCAAAAATTGATGAGGCACGATGGATCGGAGCTGATGGAAAACAAAACCTGTCTTCGTTAGAGGAGTTCATGTCGCTCATCAGTTCCGGTCAACAAAAGATAATAGATGACGTGGCTGATGTAATGCCGATTGGAAGTGACCCGCTCAACAGCAAAATATTTGCACTAGATCAGTTGACTATCCAGCAGAGAATAGACACAGTTCTAGCAGATGACGATGCCAAAAACGCTAACGAATCTGTTTGGGTTGGTCATGTTAATGCGCCTCTAGACCAGGTGGGAATGTCTAGCGCTTGGAGATGGGTTTCTGCAACTGGTGGAAAATGGGAGCTCATGCATGAGGCTTCAGCCACCTACAGGGTTGTGGGTGGGATGAGTGAATGGGTGAGCTTAATAGCTAAGAGTGTTTCTGCAGAAATAAGGCTGAACAGCCTAGTTACTAGCGTCAAACAAAAATCAGATCATACTGAAGTTTTAACAAAAGATGGAAGTCTGATAAAAAGCAAAAAGGTCATCTCGACTCTGCCTGTTAACGCAATCTCAAGCATTGACTTCTCCCCTGCTCTCCCAGAAGCTTGGGTGCGCCAAAATGACGAAAAAGTCGCGTCAAAGGGGCTAAAGATATGGATTAAAGTTAAAGGATCTATCCCCCGGTTTTTTGGGTATGCGACCCCGGAGCATCCAATTTCTGTTTTGAAAAGCGAATTCGTTGCAGAAGAGTCAACTGTTCTTGTAGGTTTCGGTCCCGATCATACTGCCCTTGCGTTTGATGATCTTCCAGCCATTCAAAAGGCTGTAGATGCTATACGTCCCGGGCTTGAGGTGGTTGCAGCAACCGGCCATGATTGGATGGCTGATCCCCTATCTAAATCAACCTGGATGACCCACAGACCGGGGCAGCTTTCGAGAGATCTGCAGGAACTGCAAAAACCTCACGGATCGATTCACTTTGCAACGACAGACAACGCTAACCTTTGGGGTGGATTCATTGATGGGGCTATTGAAAGCGCGCTTCGGGAGGCACGCAGAATAAATTCAGACCTTGAAAGTGTGTGATTCTGGCTAATATGCCTTCCAGAGTAAGATTCCATTATGAGCATTTCCCCCAACGAATTAGCCAAAGCATTAAGCGCAGCTGAGCACTGGGCAGTGCACGACCCCGACCCGCAAACAAAAAATGAGGCCATCGGTCTAATAAACCTCGTCACACTTGGCGAACCCTCGGCTGAAGAAGCTATCGTCGCACAGTTTGGTGAGCGGCTCGCATTTGGCACGGCCGGTCTGCGTGGAGAAATAGGTGCCGGGCCATCACGCATGAACAAAATGGTCGTTATGCAAACAAGCGCGGCTCTCGCAAAATGGTTGTGGAACAGAAGCGAATTAGGATCAGCATCTAACCCTCCCTCGATAGTGGTGGGTTTTGACGCTCGCACAAAATCAGATGTTTTTGCACGCGCCGCAGCAGAGGTTTTTATGGGGGCGGGTTTGCGCACAATACTGCTTCCTGGCCCGCTCCCAACACCTCTAACAGCGTTTGCGGTTAAACATTTAGACGTTTCTGCAGGGGTGATGATCACAGCCAGTCACAACCCACCAAAAGACAATGGTTATAAAGTTTTTTTAGGTGACTCTGATTGTGGATCTCAAATAGCCGCCCCAGCAGACCAAGAAATTAGTGAAATTATAGAGCTTATTGCTGCAAACCCAGTGAGTGAGATTCCTTTGGAAACAGGATACGAGTTTGCCAGCAATGAAATTTTTGACGCATACATAGATGCTTTTAGGAACGAATGGCAAGCTCCTAAAGTTGAATCAGATTTAACTGTCGTTTATACAGCGTTGCACGGGGTTGGTTCAACTGTGACTCAGCGTCTCTTTGCTGAGCTCGGTTTGCCTAAGTTGCATACCGTCGACTCTCAAGACACTCCAGATGGTTCATTTCCGACTGTTTCATTTCCCAACCCTGAAGAACCAGGCGCACTCGACGAAGCTTATTCAAAAGCACGCGAAGTGGGGGCTGATCTCATTATTGCGCACGATCCAGACGCAGACCGGCTAGCGGTGGCACTTCCCGACTCTGAA
>DATJCC010000027.1:0-8587 GCA_035514995.1 Microbacteriaceae bacterium | reverse complement strand
GCAGATGAAGTAGATGGTCGTTTGAACACTCGGCATCGCAAAAATGATGACTGACTAGCAGACGGCAGTTTGTAACTGAAGAGGTGCGTTACTAGAAGCGCGTTACTGAAACCTGGGGAGTATATTACGAAACGGCGTTTAACAGAGCGGTTAGTGTTTCACTAGTGCCCGCTTCTATTCGTATGCCGGAGCGGGCATCTATTGCTGTGGGCCCACGGTTTATCACAGCTATCGGTAGACCTAGATTCTCTGCGCGGCTGACAAGACGAATCCCAGTATTTACGGCTAGTGATGACCCCGCGACTATCAGCGCACTCGACTTTTCGACTAGATCTTTTGCGGCATCAACGACTGGGAGTGGAACGGTCTCTCCAAAATAGACGATGTCGGGGCGAAGCACCCCGCCACAGACTTCGCATGAAGGAACACCCACTCTTTCATATTGGGTTACTGCAGCGTCTTGATCGGGGTTGATGTTGACGTTCTTTTGAGATTCTACGTATCCCGGGTTTAGCTCATTGAAGCTGGCAATCACTTCAGCGCGATTGTATTTCGTTCCACAGTTTGTGCAGGTGACACGGTTACCGTTACCGTGCAGTTCAACAACTACTCGTGATCCGGCTCGGTTGTGCAGATCGTCGACGTTTTGTGTCATTACACCCGTGCTCAACCCCAATTCTTCCAACCGGGCTATAGCATGGTGGCCAGAGTTGGGTTCAACTTTAGTGTGGGTGCGAGCGTTGACACTGGCTCCCGCCCAAAATCTTTTTCTGAACTGTGGATCTCCTAAGAATTCATGAATGTTCATGGGTGTGCGAGGAGGTGTTCCGGCCCCACGGTAATCGGGGATTCCTGAGTCGGTACTAATACCAGCTCCGGTCAAAAAAGCGACCGGTCCCGTTTCGAACAGTTCTATTAGGTTTCGCATTTCTTGATCTGTCATTTGTCTTTATCATAACGAAGCTTTTAAAGAGATGGCGGGGAGAGCCTTAGAAGTTTAAGGTCAGCCCCGCCATCTTTGCGCTTGGTTCTGAGAGTACAGATTATTAGATTAGTTCTTTAGCTGTTTCTGTCTCGAACGCTTCTTCGTTTGATTTCCATTCCAGGTAGCCTGGTTCATCAGCGAGCGCGGCTGCAATTTCTTCTTCTGTTGCCTGAAGTTTGGGATCAAATTTGATGTATGCCTTAGTTTCACGTGCAACAAGCCCAGAGAGAATCAAGAGACCGATGAGGTTTGGTAAGGCCATGAGTCCGTTCATTACGTCTGAGAAACTCCAGATTATTTCCAATTCTGTTGTTGCACCGACAAAAACAATAACTGAGAAGAAAAGCCGGAACGGCATCACGGCACGTCGACCGAAGATGCGTTCGAAGTTTCGTTCACCATAATATGACCAGCCAAGTAGGGTTGAGAAGGCAAAGAATATAACGCCTAGTGTGACTATCCAATGGCCCCAGTTGCCGGGTAGCCCCTTGGAGAAGGCTTCACCAGTCATTAATGCTTTAGATATTTGTGAACCGTCAGCCCCAACGTCTTGCCACGTACCAGTTGTGATAATTACCAACCCGGTCATTGAAACTACGATTATGGTGTCGATGAAGGTCTGTGTCATTGAAACTAGACCCTGACGCACTGGATGTCTGGTTTGTGCTGCGGCAGCTGCAATAGCTGCTGAACCCATCCCTGACTCGTTTGAGAAGATGCCTCGTGCGAAACCCATTTGAATCGCGATTATAAATACTGAACCGGCGAACCCACCTACGGCGGAGGTTCCCGTGAAAGCTTCGCTAAAGATCTGCGCAAAAGCTCCCGGTACGTCTCCGATGTGTGTGATAAGGATGAAGACCGCTGCGATTACATAAAAAACGATCATAAAAGGAACGAACGCTGAGGTTACACGGCCGATAGATTTGATTCCTCCGACGAGCACGAGTGCTGTGAGCACCGCAACAACAAGCCCCGAAACCCAGAAGGGCACGTTGAATGTGCGCTCAGCGTTTTCAGCTATCGCGTTTGATTGAGTCATGTTGCCGATACCAAAACAGGCGAGCACTGTAAAGATAGTAAATGACCAGGCGAGTAACTTGCCGAGGCCGCCCTTGATGCCTTTTTCTAGGTAGTGTTGGGGGCCACCGTTGCGTTCACCGGCAGCGTCAACTGTGCGGTAACGCACACCGAGAAATGCCTCTGTGTATTTCGATGCCATTCCTAACAGGCCTGTGACCCACATCCAGAAGAGTGCGCCGGGCCCGCCGATGCCGATAGCGCCTGCAACCCCGACTATGTTACCCACGCCGACGGTTGCGGCAAGAGCTGTTGTGAGTGCCTGGAATTGGGAGATGTCACCTTTTGAACCTGGATCTTTGCGTTTTATAACGCCCAACCTTAATGCTGCTCCGAGCCGAAGGAATTGAAGCCCTCCAAGTCGGAATGTTAGGTAGAGGCCGGTTAAAAAAAGAAGGGGGATCAAAACGAAAGGCCCCCACACTATGGAGCTTAGTGTGTCGAGAAATTCTTGAAGTTTTTCCAATTTAGTACCTTTACTTTCGCGTCATTGCGTTGAAGTGCTTTACCCAGTGGGGCATAAGCACTTCAAAGATTATATTGTTCTAAAGTGGCTTCGCAAACTAAAACACAGTTGTAGTTAAAAAAGAAAACATATTTTGTTTGTGACGCTCGTCACGAAGCGTGTATATTGCCTATATGGGTGTTAGTGCCGACCACAACCTCAAAGGAGATACAGTGAGCGCTTCTGATCAAAACGTGACAGACAATACCAGACAGCTTGAAGACTCGATAGTTACCGATCTCAAAGACAAAATGACGTATGGTAGCTATCTTGCGCTCGACAAAATTTTAGGAGCTCAAAACCCTGTAAGCGTGCCTGAACATCACGATGAGATGCTGTTTATAATTCAGCATCAAACTGCCGAACTGTGGTTGAAGTTAATTTTGCATGAAATCAGGAGTGCGCGTGAATTTTTGCGGCAAGACAACCTGCGTGAGGGATTAAAGCCACTAGCGAGGGTTAAACACATTCAAGAGGTGCTAACGGGACAGTGGTCTGTTCTTTCTACCCTCACCCCAACTGAATATGCACAATTTAGGGGAACCTTGGGTAACTCTTCAGGGTTCCAATCGGTGCAGTATCGTGCAGTTGAATTTGCGCTCGGCAACAAAAACGCAAAAATGCTCGACGTCTTTGATAGTGAGCCTGCTAATCGCGCTCTGCTCGAAGAGGAACTTAACACACCTACTCTTTATGATGAATTTTTGGCGTTAATGGCTCGTCGCGGGCTAGCCGTGCCGCAGGAAGTGCTCGACCGAGACGTCACAAAAGCTTACCAATTCAATGAAGATCTGGTGGGTGCGATTCGCGAAATTTATGAAAATCATACTGAACATTGGGATCTCTACGAAGCGTGCGAAGAGTTTGTAGATTTGGAAGACAATTTTCAATTCTGGCGTTTCAGACACCTGCGTGTTGTGACACGCACTATAGGCATGAAAACGGGAACCGGCGGGTCAAGTGGAGTCGACTTCTTGCAGCGGGCCTTGAGTCTCACCTTCTTTCCAGAGCTCTTTGCAGTGCGCACCGAGATCGAACAAAAATGAGCTTAGTCAGCAAAAGAGCAAACTGAAATGCAAGATTATGTTGTGGTGCCGGGTTTCACCGATTGGCACGTGCACACCTCTTTGATAGATGGCTCGGCTTTAGCAGGCTCTGCGATAGCCCGAGTGCTTGATCTCGGCGCAAACCCAGAAACAATTTCGAGTGTCAAAACGGGTGAGGGCGACCCGCAACTGCTTTATGCTGGAGCTTTTTTGACAGCACCAGGAGGTTATCCCTCAGATAGGTCGTGGGCGACAACGGGGTCGTGGAGATTCGTAGAAACACTTAGCGACGCGCACACTCACGTAAAAGAAATGGCAGATTGTGGCGCGTGTGTGATCAAGGTCGCTCTGAACAGTAGTGCAGGGCCTGTGCTAAGCGATGAACTACTGCTCAAAATAGTTACCTCTGCACGAGCACACAAGCTACCCGTTGTGGTGCACGCAGAAGGGATCGGTCAAGCAGCGAGAGCGCGCAGGGCGGGAGCCCAATATTTAGCGCACACTCCTTTTTCTGAAAAGCTCTCCGACCTTGAAATCAAAAAACAGGCTAACCAGATGACGTGGATCTCAACCCTAGACATACACGGTTGGGGCGAGCCAGACGAAAACTTTTTTGTAGCGATCGATAACCTTTCCCGTTTTGCTGCGGGCGGCGGCTTAGTCCTTTACGGTTCAGATATGGGTAACGGCCCGACAGCCACAGGCTTAAACATGCGCGAGATAGCCGCTCTACAAAAAGCTGGCCTCACAGAAGAGCAGATCATCAGAGCATTGACCGGTCCAGCCCCCGGTATCGCCGGGGAGCTTTCAACACTTCAAACAGCAATTCCGGGCGTCCCCGGTCAACTAGATTTTGCAAAAGCAAAACCACACCCAGGAGAAAAATAATGAATGAGACAACGCAAACACTTCTAGCAAAAGCCCGCGAGCTTGACGCACAAGATAAGTTAGCTCATCACCGTGACGCGTTTGTAGACGCCCCGGGTGTTAAAGCATATCTTGACGGAAACTCGCTCGGGCGGCCACTGAAAGCCACCGCAGAGAGGATGCAAAGTTTTATCGCCCATGACTGGGGTACAAGACTGATCCGCTCGTGGGATGAACAGTGGATGGAACTACCGGGGCAACTCGGTGATCGCATCGGCAAACTAACGTTAGGCGCAGCTCCCGGGCAGACGATTGTTGCCGACTCAACATCGATCGGTATCTATAAATTGGTAGACGCTGCAGCCGGTTTTCAACAGCCCAAGGGCCGCACCCAGATCGTGATTGAAGAGGGCAACTTTCCAACGGACCGCTTCATCGTTGAAGGAATAGCTAGCGCTCGAGGCATGGATATTGTGTGGCTCAAACCAGACCCGATTATGGGGGTGCAAGCAACGGAGGTTGCGGCAGCGGTGAGCGATAAAACAGCGCTCGTGTTGCTAAGCCACGTAGATTTTCGTTCCGGTGCACTCGCAGATATGCAAGGGATCACAAAAGTTGTGAAGCAGTCGGGTGCGCTAATGATCTGGGACCTATGTCACTCAGCTGGTTGTGTGCCGATGCAGCTTGACGAGTGGGGCGTCGATCTTGCAGTAGGTTGCACCTATAAATATTTAAATGGCGGCCCCGGCTCACCCGCTTTTATTTACGTCGCTAAAGAACGCATCAAAGATCTCACACAACCAATCTGGGGTTGGTGGGGCGCAGCTAACGTGTTTGAGATGGGCCCAGAGTATGAAAGCGATGAGGGCATCAAAAAGTTTTTGAGTGGCACAGCTCACGTCACGAGCATGATCGGCACCAGTTGCATGCTTGATCTGATTGAAGAAGCTGGCATTGAGGCGATGCGCGAAAAGTCACGAACTTTAACTGAGCTCGCAATTGAAGCGTATGAAGTTTTGTTGGCTCCTCTTGGTGCAAAGCTTTTGACACCTCAAGAGCATGCTGACCGGGGCAGCCACATTTCGGTGGGCCACGAAAAATTCAACACGGTGATTGATGATCTTTGGGCCGACGGTGTGATTCCTGACTTTAGAAACCCTGACAATATCCGCTTAGGGCTTTCACCTTTGAGCA
This sequence comes from Microbacteriaceae bacterium, assembly GCA_035514995.1. Classification (GTDB taxonomy): domain Bacteria; phylum Actinomycetota; class Actinomycetes; order Actinomycetales; family Microbacteriaceae; genus Leucobacter_A. The sequence goes on along the minus strand of DATJCC010000027.1, from coordinate 2,910 downwards.
CCTCACATGAAGAGGTCATAATCGGCATGGCCGCGCTCGCTGCAGCAATCAGCTAAACAATACAATGGCGGCTGAACACAGATGGTGATACTAAAAACAGATGGTGATATTAGATGATATAGATTCGCGCTCTGGTAGCACAGTGTCTCTGCTACGCACCTTTGTTGGTCTTTATTTGCGACAAATCGGGGGGTGGATCGCTGTAGCCGACCTTGTTGCTCTCATGCAAGAAATAGGGGTCACTTCTGCGGCCGCTCGAAACGGGATAGCAACTTTAAAGCAGAAGAAGCTTCTGTTACCGGAGCGTCGTGAAGCTATCGGATACAGGCTGAACCCGGCAGCCATACCGATGCTTGAGCGTGGTGATCGGCGCATATTTAATCTCTACCAAATGGGTGAAGACGATAAGTGGGCTCTGATATCTTTTAGCGTTGCAGAATCTGAGCGGGCTAAAAGATATCAGCTGCGCAAAAGGTTGCAGTGGCTCGGCTGCGGCACAGTCGCACCCGGGTTGTGGATCACCCCCGAACACCTTCTAGAAGAAGTGAAGCTCGTTTTGAAGCAGCACGACACCGAGGCAGTAATTTTTATGACTGACGACCCAGAAGTGCCTGGCGGTTTTGCTAACAGTGTAGAAAAGTGGTGGGACCTCCAAACAATCCGTGATTCCTACGATAATTTTCTAGCGCACCAAAACCTGGTTTTTGGGCAGTATCTTTCTGAAGCAGATTCTTTTGGAGTTTATTTGCAGATTGTAGACCGGTGGCGGCCAATCCCCTACCTTGACCCGGGCCTACCAACAAGACTGCTTCCAGAAGACTGGCCGGGTGCCACCGCCTTCAACATCTTTACCACTTGCGTTGATGCACTACAAAAACGAGCTTCGCTACACGTTTTATCAACGGCACAAAGGTCGCCAAATTGTTAATTTAGGAGACAAAAGACAAATTAACTACTGAGGGTATCTAGTTCGATGGCTGCGCTTTTTCAGACTAAGAAGACTATTTTTAATAGCTGAAAAACTTTATATTCAGTTAACTCTGCATGTCTTAGTTACTAAACAACATACGCGATAAAAACCTTGATGCTATGGAGCGATAAAACCAGCAATAGGGTGATTTTAGAGGCTGCAGGGGCCCGGGTTCTAGTTTGAAGTGCAACACTCGGTGAGTCACTTACGAGCATAGCTCTTGGAACACTTCCGCGGGTGTCGCCCAGCCGAGGACTTTGCGTGGCCGGTTGTTGATCTCGTAAATGATCTCGTCGAGTTCTTCCTGGGTGAGGTCATGGAAGCTGGTTCTCTTAGGGAGGTACTTGCGGAGGCGCCCGTTGAAGTGTTCATTGGTGCCACGCTGATACGCGCAGTACGGGTCAGCGAAATAGGTGGGCACCCCAATCGTGTCTGCCAACCGGTAATGGTGCGCGAACTCTCCCCCTGTGTATGGTCAAATGTTTGTGAGCCACTTTTGCACTCAGAAGTGAGCCGGTGGTTTCAAACGGTGGTTGCAACACTCTACTGATTGGAGTGTTATGGCGTATTCAAAAGGAGTTCGGGCTAGAGCCCTGGAACTACTACAAATTGGGGAGTCTTCCCGAGATGTTAGCCGCCTGCTAGGTGTTTCACGACACAGTGTGCAACGGTGGGCAAAAATGGTTGGTATGAGATTCAAACAACACGATTACCATGGCGGCATCATCGGAACAGAATTTGGGGCTTCCTCAACAAAATATGGTCCTACCTCGGCTGGCCTGCCTGCTAACGGCAAGATTGGTTTATCTGAACGCGTCACTATAGAGGTTAGACATCGTGATGGCTGGTCTGCCCGTAAAATTGCTGCAACCTTAGGGATGGCTACCTCGACTATTACTCGAGAGCTTTCTTTGGGAGCACAATTTTCTGGCGGTGACACATACTTAGCTGCTGCAGCACAGCAACGGAGTCTACTTGAGCGTGCTAGACCTAAAACACGTAAACTACATGCAAATGTGCAGCTAAGAGCTGAGGTCGTGGCAAGACTAAAAAATAGGCATTCACCTGAACAGATAGCTCACAGGTTGAAGATTGATTTCCCTGCAACCACGCTGATGCATATCAGTCATGAAACTATCTATAGAGAACTCTATTCAAGAGATGTAGGCAGCCTTTTTAACGAATTTGATACAAGAAAATCTTTACGTACAGGCCGCAAAAAACGTAGAAAACGGTTTAGGACTGCATGCAGGCTGAGCCGCAAACCCTGGGTCAAGGAAACACCGATCGTGACAAGACCTATCGAGGTAGAAGACCGCCAAACTGTTGGGCATTGGGAGGGCGATTTAGTGATAGGTCGTGGTAGCAGGTCAGCGCTGATCTCTTTAATTGAACGTAAAACAAGGTTCAATTTGTTGGCAAGGCTACCAATTGAACATACATCACTCACCGTAATTATGGAACTAGAAAAGATGCTGAGGTCACTCCCAGAGGGTTTAAAGCTTTCTTTAACCTGGGATCAAGGGGTAGAAATGGCTCGTGTTAAAACGTTCACTCAAGCAGTGAACTGCCCTGTATATTTTTGTGACCCCCATTCTCCCTGGCAGCGAGGCAGCAACGAAAATTTGAATGGGTTGATACGTGATTTTTATCCCAAAGGGACCGATTTCAGTATGGTAACAGATGCTGAAATTCAGGACACGCAACTTTTGCTCAACGACCGCCCAAAACGTGTTCTTGGTTGGGCTACCCCTGCCGAAGCGATAGGGTTTTCTTTATAACGTGTTGCAACCACCACTTGAAACCACCGGCTCACTTTTCATGCAATAGTGGCTCACCTATATTTGACAAAATACATTCTTCAGGAAACACGGTTCGACACCGACTCAACCGCGGCGGTGACCGCAAACTCAACCGTGCCCTTAACGTCATGGCGATGG
>DATJCC010000026.1:0-3316 GCA_035514995.1 Microbacteriaceae bacterium | reverse complement strand
AGCTGGGTTAACTGGCGATTCTGTAGATTATCAAACGATTATGTATGAAGGGTACGGTCCAGGTGGGATAGCCCTTCTGATCGAGTGTTTAACGGATAACAGGAACAGAGCGGCAACTGAGGTTCGCACAGCCATGACCCGCAACGGTGGAAATATGGCCGATCCTGGCAGTGTGGCCTACAACTTTGAGCGTAAGGGGGTCATCACAATTGCGGCTGAAGACGTCTCTGAAGATGACGTATTAATGGCTGTGCTAGATGCTGGTGCTGAAGAAGTTGCAACGACTCCCAACGGCGAATCAATCGAAATCATCACAGAAGCCTCACTCCTCATTGATACTCGTGCGGCTCTTGTCGATGCGGGAATAGACTATGAATCAGCCGAGACTGAATTCGTCGGCAATCTGAAGGTTGATGCAGATCTAGACACCGCCATACAGCTTTTTAAGCTTATCGATGCTTTAGAAGACAGCGATGATGTGCAAAATGTTTTCACTAACGTTGATCTTTCAGCCGAGGTACTAGATCAGCTTAACGCAGAGGATTAATTTTGCGAGTACTTGGTGTAGATCCGGGACTTACAAGGCTTGGCGTAGGTATAGTGAGTTTTGGAAAACATCGAGATTTACAGTTCGAACACGTCGAGGTGCTAAGAACCACCCCCGAGCAGGAACTGCCTGAAAGAATAACAACCCTGGGCGATAGTATCGCTAAAATACTGGATAGCCAGACTATAGATGCGGTTGCAATTGAAAGGGTTTTTGCCGGACAAAATCTGCCGAGCGTAATGGGCGTTGCACAGATAACTGGTGTCATAATCTACATTGCAAACACCCGAGGCATCCCTGTCACAATGTATACGCCGAAAGAAGTAAAAAGTCGTGTTACCGGATACGGGGCAGCAGATAAACAACAAGTTACAAATATGGTCACAAAAATCTTGAAGCTAGGCCAGGCACCTAAACCAGCTGATGCAGCAGATGCCTTGGCACTGGCCATCACACACGCATGGTCATTAAGTAAAAACCAATTAGCTTTAACCAGTAACCGGGCTGGTATAAGAAGTGGTACACCCGCTCAGCAGGCTTGGAAGGCTGCCGAGAGAGCTTCAAAAAATACTTCATTGAATAAGAAACCATAAGGTGTTATATGGCTCTTTACAGAGATGAAGGTGTTGTCATGAGAACACAAAAGCTTGGGGAAGCTGACCGCATAATAACCGTTTTTACTCGTAAAAACGGAGTGCAAAGGCTCGTGGCTAAAGGTGTGCGTAAAACATCGTCGAAATTTGGCGCAACACTTGAACCTTTCATGCTTGTTGATTTTCAAGGTTTTGAAGGACGCACTCTAGACACGATAACTCAAGCTCAACTAATAGCCCCTTTTGGATCAGAGATTATTAAGAATTATGAATTTTATCTTTCAGCAAACATGGTCGTTGAAGCGACAGAGAAGCTGAATGAGGGCCAAGCAGCAATCGAACAGTACCAGTTACTAGTAGGTGCTTTGCGAGCTCTTGCGAGACAGGTCATTGATTCGCAAATAATTAGAGACGCTTATTTGACGCGTGCAATAGCACTTGCAGGGTGGGCGCCAGAGTTATCAAGCTGTGTCGTATGCAGCACTCATGATAATTTAATCGCGCTATCGGTTAGTAGTGGTGGAGCAGTTTGCAAGTCGTGTCGACCCGCAGGTGCTTTTACAGTGATGCCTGAAACTCTGCAGCTTTTAAACGCATACCTCCGGGGAGACTGGAAAGAAGCGTTATCAGCAACGAGTAGTTCTTACCAGCAGGCCGGCGGCTTTATAGCGGCTTACCTACAGTGGCATTTAGAAAGAAACTTAAAATCGTTTTCGCTTTCGCATAGAACTCTCACAACCGGGTAGCATTCTTTTATCCAAGAAATGTTTAAGGCGAGTGTCATATGGCTACAGTTCCCTCTAATTTAGTTCCAATCGATTGGACTGGAGAAACCCCACCGCGATTTTTGGGCTCTGTGCCTAATCATGTTGCGATTGTGATGGATGGGAACGGACGCTGGGCAAATCAGAGGGGTCTTCCACGTGTAGAAGGTCACAAAGTAGGTGAGCAGGCACTTCTTGATGTTGTTGCAGGGGCGATTCAAGCTGGAGTCAAGGTTCTTAGTGTTTACGCTTTCTCTACAGAAAACTGGAAGCGTTCGCCAGATGAAGTTAAGTTTCTAATGGGATTTAATAGACAGGTTTTGAGAAGAAGAAGAGAACAACTTAACAACTGGAATGTGCAGGTTAGATGGTCGGGTAGGCGGCCAAAACTGTGGCCCTCAGTAATCAATGAGTTGGAAACGACAGAAGAGTACACTGCAAATAACAATGGACTCATTTTAAACATGTGTGTCAACTATGGAGGTCGTAATGAGATAACTGATGCAGTTCAACGTTTAATGAGTGATGTCAAACGCGCTAAAATATCTCCATCACGTGTGACGGAACAGATGCTCACAAAATATTTTTATAATCCAGACCTTCCAGACATTGATCTCTTCTTGAGAAGCTCAGGTGAGCAGCGTATTAGCAATTTTATGATTTGGCAGGCTTCTTACGCTGAGATGGTATTTTTAGACACCCTTTGGCCCGACTTTCGTCGGAAACATTTGTGGCAGGCGCTAGAAACGTATTTACAAAGAGAGCGGCGCTTTGGAGCCGCTGCAGACAAATATTCTGATCTTCCTGATACTGCCACAAATAATTATCAGGCAGAATAGGGTTGTGTCATTAACTGTTAATAAAGAAGCTCTAAAAATCGGGCCCATCGTTTTGGATTCACCGGTGGTATTAGCACCCATGGCGGGCATTACAAACACAGCCTTTCGCAGGCTTTGCCGAGAATACGGTGATGGGCTTTTCGTTAGTGAGATGATCACTTCGAGGGCTCTGGTTGAGCGTAACCCTACAACTATGAGACTTATACAGCATCACGAAAGTGAAAACATCCGTTCAATTCAGCTTTACGGGGTGGACCCTAAAGTGGTTGCTGAATCAGTAAAAATCTTGGTTGCTGAGAATTTAGCAGATCATATTGATTTAAATTTTGGATGCCCAGTTCCAAAAGTCACAAGAAAAGGTGGGGGAGCAGCTCTGCCTTGGAAAAAAGACTTATTTTCAAGCATTGTAAACAACACCGTCAAAGCCGCCGCTGACATTCCGGTAACTGTTAAAATGCGCAAAGGCATAGATGATGAACACCTAACTTATTTAGACGCAGCGAGAGCAGCTGAAGATGCCGGGGTTAAAGCAGTTGCTCTACACGGACGCACCGCTAATCAGCATTATTCTGG
>DATJCC010000025.1:0-5599 GCA_035514995.1 Microbacteriaceae bacterium | reverse complement strand
GACTTTAGGTAGGGGAGAGGTTCGTCCCACGCGCTTCGCGTCAGAAGACAGAAACTGAAATTCATCAACAATCCCGTCGGAAGAAAAGCTGTGGGTCACCTGCTTACCAACCCCTCGAAATATATGACTCAAGTTGCACTTTTTCTGCTTTAACAGAAGTGCTTGCGCCGTGTCCAGGGAGAACTAGAGTGTCGTCGTGAAGAGCAAACAACTCTTTTTGAATTGAATTTATGATCTGGCTAAAATCACTGTATTCCCACCGTGTGGCTCCCGGACCCCCATGAAAAAGGGTGTCACCTGAAAACACAACGCCTTCGCCTTTAACTGCGAAACTAACCGAACCTGGCGTGTGGCCAGGTGTGTGGAGGGAGACTAAGTCTACGCCAGCGACGTGAAATTCTTGGCCGTGAGATATTGAGAAATCAGGATCTTCTGTATATATTTCACGCCACAAAAAAAGATCATCCGGATGCAGATAAAGCTGGGTATCGAGCAGGGAAGCGGTTTCTAGAGCCGCGTTTATATGGTCTTCGTGACCGTGGGTTAACAAAATCCCAAGAGCCGTCCGTTTTCCAACTGCTTCAGCAATAAGTTTTGCATCATGAGCCGCATCAATTATTATGACTTCTTTGTCATCTCCGATAAGCCACACATTATTTTCAATCTCAAAACCTTGCGCCTCACGCATCAGCACACCGTTAGTTAGTAGGTGTTCGATGCGAGGTTTGTGCATGTTCTCGGTCATTAACTCGCTCCTTTAAAGGTTATTATTTTTGACATCGCTTTTAGATAGGTATCCGCCATCAGTCAGACCAGCTTCTATTTCAAAAATATTTTGTAATGGATTGCGTCCGGATAGCAAATATAGAAACGGCATCATCATTCCGTAGGTGCGCCACTGTTGACGGTGAATTTCTTCGTGAGCGAGGATATCTGGTGTTACATTATTAGCAGTCAGATAGCACGCACCAACACATGCCCCACCTCGGCCAAATGACCATTTAGGCATACCCCTGAAGACCCAAAGCTTTCCGTGACGTTCTATCTTTCCCTGACTGAGTATGAAACCCCAGACAAACCCCACCAGTGTTGCGTATGCATATCCAAACCAGGCAAACGGGTAAGGCTTTCTACGCAGTCGAAGTCGCGGCTCATCATGCACCATACAAAACAGCGTACCTTGTTGGGCTTACTGTTACTGTAAATAGTGATGAATGAAGAGACCAATAGACGCTCCAAGAAAAGCTTTATGGTTGACCTCACCCCACTTAGCTACAGCAGAGCATTCAAAAGGTTGTGGCTAGGCGGAGCTGTTTCGCAAATTGGCGCTAACATGACCACAGTCGCTGTAGGAATGCACGTTTATGATCTAACGAAATCAACATTTGCAGTTTCTTTATTAGCTCTGTGGGCAATTGGCCCTATGATAATTGCTGGACTTTGGGGCGGGATGATCGCAGATGCCTTTGACCGTCGCAAAGTGTCACTCATCTCAGCGAGTATTTCCTGGATCTCCATAACAACGTTAGCGATCATAACTTTCTCTGGAGGCGCAGCAACACTGACGCTCTACATACTGGCCTCGATCAATGCAGCCTCATCAACCATCATGTGGACAACAAAATCGGCCATAATGCCTCGGTTGCTAACACCGCAGCTCCTTCCAGCAGCAAGCGCTCTACACGGCATAGGTTTCGGTGTTTCAGTGACAGTGGGACCAGCCCTGGCCGGCATTCTCGCTAGCAGTTTAGGCTTCGCAATAACATACTCGATAGATGCAGTTCTTTTTACAGCTGGATTCTTAGGCATTTTCACACTCCCTGCTATAACACCTGAGGGAAAAACTCAAAAACCAGGCCTAAAATCACTCCTTGATGGCATCCGGTTTCTTAAAAAATCACCAAACATTAGAGCCACATTCACTTACGACATTATTGCGATGTCCCTTGGACAACCGCGCGTTCTCTATCCAGCAGCTGGCACGCTAGTTCTTGGAGGGGGTTATACAACTGCGGGCTTGCTTAGCGCTTCAGTGGCAGTGGGCGCATTGATTTCTAGTCTGACCTCAGGATGGCTTGGTCGAGTACAAAAACACGGCAAAGCAGTAACTCTATCTATTCTTTGCTATGGAGCAACAATAGTCAGTTTTGGTGCAGTGCTACTGTATGCACTACTAACGGGCGGAGCACCGAATGGTAACCCCCGATACGCACTCATAGCCATGGCATTTATCGCACTCGCCCTCTCTGGGGCTGCAGATAACATCAGTGCTATATTCCGATCAACCATTTTGCAAGTAGCAGCACCAGATAACATGCGTGGAAGATTACAAGGAATCTCAACAGTGGTTGTCACAGGAGGACCGAGAGTGGGAGACATGTTCGCAGGCTCGGCTGCGGCTGCGCTTGCTCTTTGGGCTCCACCACTGATCGGAGGCGCAGCTATAGTCATAGCCATGGCCATTCTCACAAAAACGGCACATGCTTTTCTGCAATACAGTTCTCAGAATCCTAAGCCATAGACTAAAAACAAAACCACCACAAAAAAGCTCTACAAAAACTCTGCAAGAATGGTTGGCATGAAATCGAATGAAGTCGAAACCGCTGAAAAGTTAATTCTTGTAGATAAAAAAGAAACCCTCACACGCATAACTCTCAACAGGCCTAAAGCGTTAAACGCCATTAACCTTCAAATGGTCAACCAAATGATCAAAGCGATGCAAATCGCACAAACAGACGGCACCAGAATCATTATCATAGACGGCGCAGGGGAACGCGGCTTAAGCGGTGGCGGAGACATCAAAGAGATGGCAGCTGAAAACGCTAAGAATGCTCCAAAGTTCATTTCTCGCGAATACGAACTTGATCTGATGATTGCCACCTCAAAAGTGCCAGTCATCGGAATAATGTCAGGTATCACAATGGGTGGCGGGATAGGTCTGTCCGGCCACAGCCACCTTCGTATAGTCACCGAAACGTCACGACTTGCAATGCCAGAAACAAAAATAGGCATAATGCCAGACGTAGGCGGCAATTTGCTTTTGTCCAAAAGCCCGGGAAAGTTGGGAGAGTACTTAGCGTTAACAGCGACCAACATGGATGCCGCAGACGCGATAGCGCTCGGATTTGCTGATCTTTTTGTGCCAGAAGCAAAGATTGAGCAATTCATAGAAGAGCTCAACGCGACAAATTTAGAGGAAACCGATTTCTACCAGATCGCAAATACTTATGCAGATGAGCCAGGACCATCAGCGCTACTAAAAGAACAAAAATGGATAGATCCGTTACTTGAAAGAGCCTTTAAAAAACTGACAGAGGTAACAACAGAAAATATGAGCGAGCCGGGAGCCCGAGCGCTCGCAGAAAGTGCTATTAGTTCAGTTCAAACCTTAGTCAATTTAACGGAATCCAGCGACAAGAATGAGCACGTTGCTCTCGCAAAGACTCTGCGTGAAATGAGTCCAACTTCATTGGCAGTGAGCATCGCGCAGATAGCTAGAACTAGAGCTTTGGGTTTGGGGATAAAAGAGGTTTTAGAAGACGATCTGAGGATATTAACACGTTTATTTAATCGCCCAGACTTCGTTGAAGGTGTGCGTGCTCTTGTAATTGATAAAGACCAAAGCCCAAAATGGAAACCAGAAAGGATCGAGCAACTCGATGCAAGTGAAGTTGCGCGAGTGCTCGACCCTCAGCAAGTCTAGTTACCAACCTCTTTCAGCTAAGCGGTGCGGAGCGGGAAGATCCTGTACATTTATTCCTACCATAGCTTCGCCGAGTCCGCGTGAAGCATCAGCGATCATTTTTGCGTCTTTAAAGTTTGCGGTGGCTTGAACAACAGCTGCTGCTCTAGCCGCTGGGTTGCCTGATTTGAATATACCTGAGCCTACAAACACTCCGTCAGCTCCCAACTGCATCATCATCGCAGCATCGGCGGGTGTCGCAACCCCACCTGCTGTGAAAAGAGTTACAGGAAGCTTTCCAGTTTCGGCAACTTCATAAACAAGTTCTATAGGAGCTTGCATATTTTTGGCGTGCACATAAAGTTCATCTGGGTTCGAACTGAAAACGCCGTGAAGGTGAGCGATTTCTGCCAAAATCTGACGGATGTGTCCTGTTGCTTGAGATACGTCTCCCGTACCCGCCTCGCCTTTTGAACGGATGAACGCTGCTCCCTCAGAGATGCGCCGCAGTGCTTCACCGAGGTTGGTTGCTCCACACACAAAAGGAACCTTAAAAGCATGTTTATCTATGTGATTCACATAATCAGCGGGAGATAAAACTTCTGATTCGTCAATATAGTCAACACCAAGATGCTCAATAATTTGAGCTTCGACAAAATGACCGATCCTAACCTTTGCCATTACCGGAATATCGACGGTTTCCATGATGCCTTCGATCAACTCTGGGCTAGACATTCTTGCGACTCCACCTTGAGCTCTGATGTCTGCGGGAACTCTTTCAAGTGCCATAACAGCGATTGCCCCGGCATCTTCTGCGATACGAGCTTGTTCAGGGGTGACTACATCCATAATCACACCACCTTTAAGAGAGTCAGCTACTCCTCTCCTTACCTGGCGTGTGGATCTAGATGGGGAAGGAATTGGGGAATTATTTTTGTTCATATTTAAATGATCCGCTATAAAATGGTTTAAAGATAGATCCAAAAAAATGATTTTTTGATGTACCAATTAAATGGTGTTTTATAAGGTGTTGATTATAAATGGTTAAACAGGTTGAGCTTGTGATAGATCTGCACGATGAATCTGGCGGATCTATGAGTTCAAAAATCGTGCGATCACTAAGAGACTCTATAGATACCAAAAAACTAAAAAGTGGCGATGTATTACCTCCCAGTCGTCGACTGGCTAAAGATTTAGGGGTTTCTCGGGGCACAATTGTTGTAGCCTACGAACAATTGATCGCAGAAGGATATTTAGAAGCCAGACAGGGAAGCGGGACCGTTGTTAACCCCAGTTTGTCTCTATTCCAGCCTGATGAGCCGAAGAAGACAGTCAAACAACCAACAGAAAATGATGTAGAGCCGCGGCCATTACGTGACGAACGTGACCCGACGCAATCCCTCGGAGATCTGACTAGACGGCCAGCATGGAAGCAAGCTTGGCGTACAGCTGCGGTATCTCCCCAGCTGGAGTATGAGCTACCTGCTCAAGGCTCTGCCTGGCTTCAAAAAGAAATCGCAGAACATCTGCGCGTAATGCGGGCAACGCTTAGAGATGCTGAAGATATTCTAATTACTGGTGGAGCCCGTGAAGGTTTGGGGTTGCTTTTAACAGCTCTTGGAACTACGCGTGGTAGAAATCTAATAATCGGTGTTGAAGAGGGTGGGCCGTCTACTCTGAGCGCTGTTGCATCACAACACGGTGCACAAATAGTACTTCTGCCAGTAGATAAACAAGGGCTCCTTGTTAGAGCGCTTCCAAACGCATTTCTAGATGCGGTTATTGTAACTCCAAGCTATCAGCACCCTGAAGGCGCGGCGCTACCGCTTGAGAGAAGACACGAACTTATAGCATGGGCTAAATACAATGGCACATTAATAATAGAAGATGACTTTGATAGCGAACTTCGGTTTTTGC
>DATJCC010000024.1:0-13867 GCA_035514995.1 Microbacteriaceae bacterium | reverse complement strand
GTTTGTTGTTCGTTGCGGTTTCTGGCACAGAAAAGAGTTTACCCTTCTCTTCTGAGTGCTGCAGGTCAGGTACAACCATGTTTATTCTTAAAACCCTAACCACAAGCTAAGCATGCGCCAGGTCATCACAGCAACAGAGGCCTGAACTACCGCAAGCACCAAATTTGCCCATTTTGTGCGATCTGTCAAAGCCCAAACCATTGCAACTATAGGCATCGCAAATGCTGTTATTAGATACAACCAAATTTCTAACGGGTCACCAACAGCTGGATTGCCGACAAATGGTGCGATTATCATTACGATTATTTGTGCAATAAGAAGCACAGCGGTGATGACAGCAGGAAGTATTGTGAAATCATTCGGTGGTTTTTTGATAGCAAAAATTACCAGTGCAATAACTGCAGCGATGAGGGCCACTGCGATGATTAACACACCAAACCACATGACCATAGTTACTCCTGACTGTCTACTGATCTCACTTTAGTAGCTAACTTTGCGGAAAATTAGTAATTGCACGAATGACACCTTTTTTAATCTCAATCAGACCTAAAAGAGCTCCTGTGGGGCTTAAAGCAGCAGTAAGTTTGGTGTCGCCAGATTTAACCTCAAAGCGTTTACCTTGCAGCAGCTCTATCGACTGTGATTCAGTCAGCGTTATCGTATCGAATAGTTGCTTTGCTACATCTTGGGGAGGTGTAATATTTGGTTCTGCTGTAGTTTCTCCCGCTGTTTCTTCTGCAAAGGTGGCAACATAATTTAGTTTCTTTAATTCAAAAGGGCCAACCGAAGTGCGACGCAGACGTGTGAGGTGACCGCCGACTTTCAGAGCTTCTCCAAGATCTCGCGCGAGTGCTCTAATATATGTTCCAGAAGAGCAGGTAACCGACACATTTATATCTATGAAGTTGATGTCTCTCGAGTCAGGTATCGCTAAAGAGTCAGGTATCGCTAGAGAGTCAAGTTTCTCGGGAGAGTCGCCTGTTGTCACGAGAGAGTTATTTTCGTCGCTGTAAACTCTCAAAATCTTTTCTACGTTAAAGTTAAAAACTGTTACAGCTCTAGGTTTTAACTCTACTTTTTGTCCTTCACGAACAAGCTCATACGCTTTTTTGCCTTGTATTCTTACTGCACTAACAGAGCTTGGGATCTGTAAAATCTCCCCGCTAAGTTTCTTTATTTCAGCATAAATTTCTTCGTCGGTGATAGCTGAGAGAAGTTCAATGGGCGCAGTTTTAACGATTTCACCTTCGTGATCATCAGTCACTGTTGTTGCGCCTAGTCTGATGGTCGCCTCATATGTTTTATTAAGTCCAACCATATAAGTGAGCAGTCTGGTAGCAGGGCCCACACCAAGTGTTAGCAGACCTGTTGCCATTGGATCAAGCGTTCCAGCGTGACCAATCTTTTTGATGTCCAGTATTCGCCGAAGTTTTGCGACGACATCGTGGCTTGTAAACCCTTCAGGCTTATCGAAGAATATTATCCCGTTCAAAATTATTGACTCTAACCGGCGAGCAACTATTTTTCGTTTGCTGTACGGTATGGATCTTCGTCACCAGCTGGTTTTGCCTGCTGAGCAATTTTTTTGGATTCTTCATCTCGACGTTTTGCTTCTTCGAGCAGTTCGGTCATATGTTTTGCAGTTTCAGGTAGTTCATCTGCAATAAATTCGATAGTTGGGGTCAGCCTGATGCCTAACCCTCGCCCCACTTCTCCACGGATCAAGCCCGTTGCAGATTTCAGTGCCGCAGCCGTATCTGCGCGTTCTTCATCAGTTCCATAAACCGTATAAAAAATACTTGCGTGTTGTAAATCGCCAGTAACGCGCACATCAGTTATTGTCACAAAACCTAGGCGCGGGTCACGTAAACCTTTTTCCAGCCGATTGGCGACGATTTGTTGTATTCGTTCAGCAACTTTACCTATGCGCGGGCTACTCATTTTGTCTCCTTACAGTTATGGTCGTTCTACTTCTAAAAACTTCGGCGGGGTTTTAAACCCCGCCGAAGTTAAGCCGTTAAACGCGTGGCTTTTCGACCATTTCGATGGTTTCGATTTCATCGCCTTCTTGAATGTCATTGTGAGACCCGAGACCAATACCACATTCGAAGTCTGTTTTAACTTCGGTGACATCGTCTTTGAAACGTCGAAGCGATTCAATCGCGAGCCCGTCTGCAATAACAACGCCATCTCTAATGACACGTGCCTTTGCATTACGTGTAATTGTGCCGTTTCGCACGATAACACCAGCAATGTTGCCAAATTTCGATGACCGGAATACTTCACGCACTTCAGCGACACCAGACTGCACCTCTTCATACTCTGGTTTGAGCATGCCTTTGAGTGAGTTCTCAATATCGTCAAGAGCGTTGTAAATTACGTTGTAGAAGCGAATATCGATTCCTTCACGTTGCGCCCTCTCGCGCGCTTTAACATCTGGTCGCACATTAAAGCCGATAACAATTGCGTCATCGATTGTTGCGAGGTCGATATCACTTTCAGTAATCGCACCAACACCGCGGTGCAGAATACGAAGCTGTACAGTGTCATCAACTTCAATCTTAAGCAGTGATTCTTCAAGTGCCTCAACAGCACCCGAAACGTCACCCTTGATAATGAGGTTGAGAGACTCAACCTTGCCATCTTCAAGCGCCTTAGTGAAGTCTTCGAGGCTGATACGTTTGCGAGCCCTTGCAAGCATAGCGTTACGCTCAGCTGCTTCACGTTTCTCAGCAATCTGTCTTGCAGTGCGGTCTTCACCTGTCACGATAAAAGTGTCACCAGCCCGCGGAACAGATGCTAACCCCTGCACAAGAACCGGCCTTGACGGGCCAGCAGTTTCAATGGATGCACCGTTTTCGTCGATCATTGCACGCACACGACCGTAAGCGGTTCCTGCGACAATCGCGTCACCAACGTTCAAGGTTCCAGACTGAATTAACACAGTTGCAACCGATCCGCGACCTTTATCAAGCTTCGCTTCAATTGCAACACCGCGAGCTTCTTTATCAGGGTTGGCACGCAAGTCAAGGCCAGCATCAGCGGTCAAGAGCACTGCGTCTAGTAGTTCAGAAATACCGATATTGTTTTTAGCTGAAACATCAACAAACATGACGTCACCGCCGTATTCTTCTGCTACTAAATTAAACTCAGTAAGCTGTTGACGCACTTTAGCCGGATTAGCATCTGGCTTATCTACTTTGTTGACTGCAACAACTATAGGAACACCGGCTGATTGCACGTGGTTTAGAGCTTCAATGGTTTGCGGCATTATGCCGTCGTCTGCTGCAACAACTAGTATCGCAATATCAGTGACCTGAGCACCTCGTGCACGCATAGCTGTAAAGGCTTCGTGACCCGGGGTGTCAATGAAGGTGATCGCACGGTCTATACCCTCATGCATTGAATGCACCTGGTAAGCGCCGATGTGCTGAGTGATTCCACCAGCTTCACCATCACCAACGTCTGCTTTACGAATAGCATCAAGCAAACTGGTCTTACCGTGATCAACGTGTCCCATAACAGTGACTACTGGTGGGCGAGGTTGTAAGACTTCATCGCTTTCTTCTTCTAGCTCTAACTCAATATCGATGTCAAAGCCTTCAAGTATTTCACGATCTTCATCTTCGGGAGAAACTATCTGGATTTTGTAGCCTAGTTCTTCACCAAGAATTGCAAATGTTGCTTCATCTAGTGATTCTGTGGCTGTAGCCATCTCTCCCAGGTGAAAAAGAACCGTCACAAGATTTGACGCATTGGTATCGATTTTATCTGCAAAGTCTGCAAGTGAAGCTCCACGACGCAACCTAACCGTAGTTTTACCGTCGCCTCTTGGAACGGCTACGCCACCAATTGAGGGCGCCTCACGTAGCTCAAATTCTTGGCGCTTTGCGCGCTTCGACTTTCTTGCTTTGTTCTTTGAGCCACCGCGACCAAAAGCGCCAGCGGTTCCTGCCCCACGACCGCTTTTTCCACGGCCTTGGAACGGAGCGCCTCCCGGACGTGGAGCACCTCCTGGAGCACCACCTGGTGCGGGCAATCCACCTGGACGTGAGCCTGCACCACCGGGGCGCGGAGCACCTGTTCTTGGGGATCCTGGACGCGGAGCGCCTGAACGAGGGGCTCCTGGACGAGGTGCACCTGGACGAGGAGCTCCCGGGCGAGGAGCACCTGGACGGGGCGCGCCTGGACGAGGAATATTTCCTGGGCTCGGTCGCTTACCCATGCCTTGAGCTGCCGCGAAGGGATTGTTCCCGGGTCGAGGTGGTCTCGGAATCCCCATACCCTGACTTGATGCGAATGGATTATTTCCGGGTCGAGGAGCATCCGTTTTAGGCGCCTCAGAATCAGCTACCGGTTTAGCAGCAGGCTTAGCTTTCTTTGAGGCCGCTGAGCTATCAGCGACTGGTTTTGCTCCAGCCTTTTTAGAAACAGATTTTTTAGGTTCAGTTTCTGCGGGCCCTGCCTCTTTAAGCTTGCTCTCTTTAGCTTTGGTCGCTTTAGGTTCAGCTTCTTTAGGTTCAGCCTTTTTAGGCCCAGGTACCGGCCCTGGTTTGACCTTACTTTTGGTTTTAGGCTCTGTTTTTTCTTCAGCGTCAGTTGTCGCTTCGGATTTTTTAGTGGCTACTTTTTTAGCGGCTGTTTTCTTCGCCGCTGGTTTTTTAGCCTCTTCTTTAACTTCTGGTTTGGCCGCTAGCCCCTCAGCTTCTAGCAAAGCTTTAACTTTGCGAGCTACGGGGGGCGCGACACTTGAAGAACTAGCTTTAACGAACTCGCCTATTTCTTCGAGTTTCGCTAAAACAGCCTTGCTCTCGACGCCCATCTCGGCGGCGATCTCGTGAACGCGTGGGTTTGCCACTTTTCTCCTGTCTGGGTTCTCGCCAGACAGGGGCGGAACCATTAATTATCGGACGGAACTCATTTTGAGCCGCTCATTATTTGTCCATAGTGTTTTCTAGCCTGTTCTCTAGTGATGAAGTGTCTAGTTGCCCAGACACCCGCAGTGCGCGCAAAATTGCTTTACGCTTTACTGCTGGTGCGACACACGTTTTGGTCGGATGCACCCAAGCACCTCGACCGGTGAGATTGTGGCAATCATCAACCACAGCCTTTTCCCCGCGACGCACGATCCTTAACATATTTTTTTGCAAATCACGCACACCGCAGCCAACGCACAATCGTATTGCTACCATCGTAGCAGTTTAATCCTTAATCATTCATGATCGAATCTGGTTGAATATCAATTTTTGCCCCGGTCAGCTTAGCCGCGAGTCTCGCATTCTGGCCTTCTTTACCAATCGCTAACGAAAGTTGGAAGTCGGGCACGAGCGCACGTACCTGTTTTAGCTCTTTATTTAGGGTGAAAGCTTCAGTAACTTTAGCCGGTGAGAGTGCGTTTGTCACGAAAGTGTTGAGGTCGGGAGAGTAATCTACGATATCAATTTTTTCTTCTCCAAGCTCCGCCATTACTGCTCGCACACGCCGCCCCATTTCACCGATGCAGGTCCCCTTGGCGTTGATTGCAGGGTCTTTTGAAGAGACAGCTACCTTAGTGCGGTGACCGGCTTCACGAGCGAGAGACACAATCTCTACGACACCGTCGGCTATTTCAGGAACCTCCAGAGCAAAAAGTTTGCGCACTAGCTGCGGATGGGTTCTAGAAACAACAACCTGTGGTCCCTTCAGCCCCTTCGAAACAGAAGTCACATAGACTCTGATTCTCGAACCGTGTTTGTATTCTTCTCCGGGCACCTGCTCTTCGGGTGGAAGAATCGCTTCAAGCTGACCTAAATCAACATGTACCATGCGCGGGTTTGGGCCCTGTTGCACAACGCCCGAAACTATCTCGCCTTCTTTATCTTTAAATGCACCGAGCACCTGATCATCTGCGAGATCACGTAAACGCTGGTTAATAACCTGTTTAGCTGCGCTTGCTGCAATTCTGCCAAACTCATCAGTTGTAACTTCTGCCTCGCCGATAACGTTACCTTCATCGTCCTTCTCGGGCACGTGCACGTTTACTTCTCCCGAGCTACGGTCTACTACAACACGCACCTCTTCGGACTCAAGCGTTCCAAAGCCACGCTCAAGTGAGTGCTTCAGATAAGCAGACTGTATAGCCTGCTCAATAATTTGAACGAGTTCATCAAACGGAATTTCTTGCTCACGCTCTAAGCCTCGTAGTTCTTGCAATTCAATCCGCATGATGTTCTCCTTCGTTATTCAGTTAATTTAGATTTCAGTTTTCAAGCACGTATTTGCGTTAACTGTGAGATTCTACTAGAAAGTGCTGAGAGTTAACCCAATGTGCTCACAACAAAGTAATGCCTTACAGACATAAGAAGACTACTGAAACCAACTCATTTTTTTCAATAGATTGCGAAGGCGCAAGTGGTAGCCTGACCCTTAAGAGGGTCACTAAACCGGGAGCCTTCTAAAACACAAAGTTAAGGAGTGGATCATGTCCAGAACATATGTGATTACAGGAGCGGCTTCAGGGATCGGCGCACAAACAGCCCAGACTTTAAGAGCGCAGGGTGAAACCGTAATCGGTGTTGACCTGAAAGGTGTTGAGGTTACTGCCGATCTTTCGACTGCGGAGGGTCGAGTCACCGCAGCGGCAAAGGCAGCTGAGTTGGCAAATGGTCGTATCGACGCGGTAATCGCCTGCGCGGGCATTGCAGCGCCTATCGCTAAAACTTTTTCAATTAACTTTTTCGGCGTTACCGAGTTCTTAACCGCTCTTCTTCCTGCGCTACGAGCTTCAGACGCTCCGCGTGTGGCCGCCGTATCATCGATGGCTTCGTTACAACCGGTTTCTGCTGAGTTAGTAGAGGCAGGTCTTGCTGGCGATGAAACCTTGGCACTCGAAATTGCTAGAAAGCTCGAAGCGCAAGGGCCAGAGATTGGCTACCTCATGTATTCATCTTCAAAACGCGCACTCTCACGCTGGATGCGACGCGAATCTATTACCGAAGCCTGGGCTGGAAGCGGGATCCCTCTCAACGCGGTAGCACCGGGCACCGTCATTACGCCAATGACAGAAGAGCTTCTAGCAACACCTGAAGGCGCTGCAATGGTAGATGAATCAGTGCCAATGCCGCTCAATTACCATCAACCGGCACAGTCAATTGCTGACCTACTGATCTGGTTGACCAGTCTTCAAAACTCTCATCTAGCTGGCCAAACAATTTACTGTGACGGTGGTGCAGACGCTACGCTGCGTGGGGATGACATCTGGTCTTGGAATGACCCTAAATAATTGCTACCTGCACTAGCACCTATTGGTTCTTTACTAGCGCGTATGGTTCTTTACTAGGGCCTCTGGTTTTTTACTGGTTAGTGATCTTCTTCTTGGTCAGCTTGCGTGTTGTGCACCGTACCGTGTGCGTGGTGAGGTGGCGCATAAATGCTGTATACCTTCATCGGTTCATCACCAATGTTTGTGATGTTGTGCCACCAACCCAACGGTACAAGCACAACCCAATCGTCTGAAACTTCTTTATCAAAAGTTAGATTGTCTTTAGTAGGCCCCATTTGAACGCGCCCACGACCCTCTTCGAGACGAATGAATTGATCGGTATCGGAGTGCACCTCAAGACCAATATCACCACCGACGGGAATCGACATGAGGGTTAGTTGAAGTTTTTCTCCCGTCCATAACGTGGTCCGGAATTTATCATTTTCTTCCGTTGCATCTTCGATGTCGACTATGTAGGGGTTAGGGCCATGGTCAGTAAATTCAGTCATTTTTTATCCTTACGATTATCCAATGGAGCCACTACAAGCCTATTCCTGCGGTTAGTTAAACACAACAATATTTAAATGATCTAAGTTTTGTTATGAGGTTACAATTGAGATTATGAGGTTCTTCTCCGATCCGGTACTTGAATCAATGGCGAGGCGACGCTCTGTGTCAAAAGTTGGTAGCGAAACCCCCACCGATGCTGAGCTGAGCACTCTGCTGGCTGCAGTGACTCCGGTTGCCGACCACAAAGCGTTGCGCCCCTGGCGGCTCATTCTCTTACGCGGAGATGATCGAATGAAACTGGCTCAGGCATTGGACGCCGCTGCCGGTATCAAGCGCGAGCCAGGCGATTACAACAAAAAGCCGTTTCGGGCGGAACTGCTTATCGCTCTTGTCGCGAGCCCCAAGCCCCACCCCAAAGTTCCTGAATGGGAGCAGCGTGCAACTGCTGCTGGAGCAGGTCATCTACTCGAGTTGGCTCTGTGGCAAGAAGGGTGGGGTGTGATGTGGCGAACCGGGCTTCTCGCGAATGCCCCAGAGGTGCGTGAGTCTCACGGTCTGACCGAAGATGAGCACCTAATGGGTTGGTTATATGTTGGTAGCATCGATGAGTCTTTTCGAAACCGCATGCGCATATCAAAGCGGCCAGCTCTCGACCCGTCACAATTTTTAGGGCATATGCCTAAATAGTGACTGTTGTAAGGGCTTGTCACAGTTACCCTACGCTTACACTCAAAACTAATACAGTGGATCTACTGATCCGTTAAACATTTTGAACGCGCTTAAAAACTTAAATATTTAAAGATCTAAAGATCTAAAGATTAAACATTTCTTAAAAGACGTCTAGCGGGGTTTACGTGTGCGCCGCAAAGCGAGAAGCGCGGCACGGTCAAGCCCGAAGGTGCGTCGTGCCGCAAAACCACCGATTGTTGTTCCGGCAGCAAGCCCAACTCCCGTTGCTATAGCTAGCACCAGTGCGGGTAGCGCCTCGTCAGCACCATACTCTGAACCCATTATCGCGTAGAGCGCCCGATAGACAGCCAGGCCGGGTATCAGCGCTATGATGCCCACCATGTTCATTGCTCCTTCTGGCACCTTTATCCACCGGTAGGCAAAGTATGCGATAACACCAGCAACAACTCCTGCTACCGCTGGAGCAAGCCCCGGCTCAGGTGCAAGTGGTAGCACCATGTAATACACAGCAAAAACGGCGCTGGCAGAAGCTGCCATCAGTGGCACCAAAAGAAAACGAACATATGAAGTGAGTGCGAAACCAACACCGATAATCGCAGAACCTATCATTCCCGGAACTAGATTAATACCTTCTCCAAGCGTGTCTGACACTGCGACGGGTATGCCCAAACGAAACGACGCACTCAAAACAACCGATATGCCAACCGACAAACCAAGCGTGAGCATTAGAACTTCTAGACCTCTGGCTGTCGCAGTCACATAGTAGCCATCTATCGCATCTCGAGCTGAGGCTGTAAGCCCAATACCTGATAGCAACATGATTATTCCAGAAATAACAATCACCGTTGGGCTGTCAGACCCGGGAATCTCAATGTCAAGCGAGCGAAGCCAGAACAGAGCGACGGCAATTATTGTGGTAGCCGCTGCCGCTGCCATTTGTGCAAAAAAAGCGGGAACCGCCCATTTTCCCAGCCTGCGCGTTATGAAATCTGAAATTAATGCAGAGACCGCAGCCACAGCCACAAGCAAAACGCTCGCATCAAACATAACTACCACTCCGGCAGCCAACACAGCTTTTCCGGCAGTAACAACCCAGCGCCGATAGGGGTGCGGTTGCTTCAATATATAGCTGAGTCTGTCGCGAGCCTCATTAATAGGCAAAGGAGACTCTGCGGAGGTAATCTCGTCTATCAATAAATAAACATTTTGTAACCGTGTGTAATCGGTGGTGCGCACCCGCACTATGCGCATAATCGACAGCGGATCTTCATCAATCCCACGATGAAGAGATATTGTGATCGAAGTGAAAGTAATGTCTACGTGCATACCGCTAATGCCATACGAGTTGCTGATACGTAGCACTGTGGCCACCACATCAGCTGCTGATGCGCCAATCGCAAGCATCGCTTCACTGATGTGTAAACATAGGTCGATAACAGAACGTGCGTATGTTTGCGACGCCTCAACTACGCTCGGAATATAAATGACTTGGGTGGGTGCGTGTGTAGGGCGAATAGCCCCTCCCGCAAGCTGTTTTAAAGACCTACCCAAACGTTGTTTGAGGGTGCGCATTCGGTCGTTTCTACTTTCAGTCACCCCTCAAGCTTACGGGAAGTAGGTTAGCCTCGAAACTCTTGCAAAAGTTAAATAAATCGACTATTGGAGTGACACATCCGGGAGCCTCTTACCAGCAAAAACACCGAGCAATCCCATCCCTGCCAGGAACAACAGCGCCCATGATATGTGAATAATTGCTAATAGTGAGCTGATCCCCCCGACTAACAGCAGAATGAGCCCCATCAGTGTGTTTGACACAGAGACGTAGGTGGTGCGCAGGTCACCTTCGGCCATGTCGACGATATAAGTTTTACGGCCAACACGCACACCTGTGTGCATCATAGTTAGTAAAAAATAGACGATAACAAACATCATTCCGCCCCAAAAACCTTCACCAGTAAACCCAGGAGCAGACACGATCAGCACTACTGAGATGACTATCGCTGAGGCAATTCCCGCACCAATACTCATTAAGTTCCGGCTGGATTTATCAGCTAAACGACCGAAAATACGACCACCAAGAAGAGCTGCGAGTCCCGCTGCAATAACAAAACTGCCTAAACCTGTTAGAGCGCTCGCACCGGATTGGATGGATAGGGTCACTATGAAAGGTGGGCTTAGAGAAGAAACAAGTAGTAGGCTACGAACGAAAACAAACTGCCTAAATGGCACGTCATCGCGCATAAGTTTAATGATCTGGGCGAAACCGCTGTCACTAACGGTGACACCATTTGTGGAGCTGTCTGCCGGGAGCTCATCTGCGGGTTCTTTAATCGTAATATAGACAGCAGCAACAGCACTCCACAGCACCGCACCCAACGCCAGTAGAGCTGCGAGTTGCATTGCAGACAGGTCTTCCCCTCCAAAGATGCGTATGACTAGGCCGAGTGTGATGGCAACCAACCCAGCAGCCGTAGTCGCTAAACCGTTAATCTGGCCACGTTCACCCTTTGGAATGGTTCTTCCCTGCACATCTTTTGACGAGATCGAGCACAGACTACGGCCAAAAGAAAAAACCATTAGAGCCAAGATTATTAGCAACCCTGCTGCTAGTCCTTCAGCCAGAGCAGCTGTCGCCGCCATACTGGCAACCGATATGGACTGAATGAGAGCACCTGCCACGAAAACTCGTTTCCGGTACCTAACACGCAGAATCAAAGGTGTTAGAAACGCTTGCGGCAGCATTGATCCTGATTCGCGAATAGGCACCAGCATGCCCGTCAATGCGGCCGGCGCTCCAACCGCCGCGAAAACCCACGGTAACACCGTTGAAGCGTTTACAGTTTGGTCTCCCGATGACTGCAGTGCGTTTGCAAGTATGATGCGCAAACCGTTTGGCACTAGGTTACGACGAGCTTTTTCAGGCATAGCCTGTTCAGCTTCAAAGTTGCGCTTCATCAGCACGGAGTAGAGCTTTTCGGCAGTTCCCATACTCACACAATAATCAGGCTACGCCGGCATTTCCAGTTAGGTTACCCTGATCATCCTAGTGGTCTGGCTCACTCTCATTCGGGTGCTATGGTCTGCAACCACTAACCCGTACTTTAAGCCATCTACGCATCTGTGTTGCCTAAAGCAAGAGAACATGGAGCCTCCTGCCGGACTCGAACCGGCCACCTACGCATTACAAGTGCGTCGCTCTACCAGATGAGCTAAGGAGGCATGCTGACCGCGACCAGTCTAGCCGAAAAATCGCGATCTGCGAAATTGACTCTTTAGAGTCTAACTTTTATTCTTTCTTTTCTTCGTCTTCTTTAGCCGCTGGTTCGTCGGTATCGGCTTCTTCAGCGTCTTCTTCAGTAGCTTCTTCAACATCGCTTGGTGATAGATCTGCAAACAATTTCAACATGAACTGCTCAAGCTCGTTAACTGTGGTTGGTGCCTGCATTCCGTTTACCATAACCGCTGGCGTGCCAGTTATGTGTTGCGGCTCCTCAGGGTCTTGTAGACCCCCCATACCATCGCCTAGCACTACGCCATCAGCGAGTCCAACGATTGGGCCTGAGAGTGCCTGACGGGTTGTATTTGTAAAGAAATCAGCAAACGGCACCTGTGTGATACACGATCTCAAACTTGCAGAGTCAGTTGCGCCTGCTTGTAACGCCAAATCAATGAGGGTGTCGTCTGGTAGCCCTGCAGAATTTTGCTGAGGCTGAATCTCTTGAGAAAGAAGCGACTTGTGAAAGCTCCAAGCAGCGTCAGGCTGGTCTTCTACTAAACAAGCAAAAGCATTTGCTGCGCGTGTGGAGTAGCGAGTGCCTTTCGAAGCGTTATCTTGAAAGTTGAGCGGATAAACCTGCAGAGTCGCCTGACCGCTACCAACCCACTGCTCCAGCATTGGCCCTGCCTCTTGTTCAAAGAGACCACAGTGTGGACACATGTAATCTACATATACAACAATATCTAAAGGTGCTTTTTCACGATCGACGGGTTGCGCAACAAGCTGTTCACCGGGATTGATAGCTGCAGTTTTTTGCACCTCAAAATTTTCTCCGGCAAAAACTGCGCCACCACTCGCCATATTTTCGGGGCCGGGACCAGCCGGCTTTACAGCCTGGGCTATGACCAGCCCAACTATAGCGAGAACAGCGATGACACCAAGCACAATGCTGCTTTGGATCACCAAACGCTTTTTGCGTTCCTGCTTTAATTGAGCCTCACGTGCTTCGCGGGCCTTTTGTCTTGCTTGCTCTCTGCGCTCATTTTTAGTCATGCGCGAAGGGTTAATCTGCGACATTCATTTCTCCAGTTATTTTTACTGTTACTTCTTTTTAGATCTTCTGTCGGCCCTGTTGCCTGAACTTGCTTGCTCGCCCTGCACTGCCTGCCCGAAAGCACCGCGACTTGCTGGTGTCTGCTGACGCGCTGCCGCTGCTTGCTGTTGCCTGTTTGACGGGGCTCTACGGCCGGCTGCTGGGCCTCGCACCTGAGTTCCCCCATCTTCTGCTGGCGCTGAGTAGCTGAGCTTAGCGGCGTCGGGGGCTTGTTTAACCTCAAGTCCGCTACCGCTAATGGTTATTGGCGCTTCGGCATCCTGCGGCTGCATAACTTGCACTTCGAGGTTGTGCATGAGCCCTAGTGATTCTTCTTTAATTTGGCCCATCATGTTTTGGAACAGATTGAAGCCTTCCCGCTGGTATTCGACTAGCGGGTCACGCTGTGCCATCGCACGTAGACCGATGCCTTCTTTGAGGTATTCCATCTCATAGAGGTGGTCACGCCAACGACGGTCTATCGTTGTGAGCACGACTCTGCGTTCCAACTCGCGCATCGCTTCGGTGCCGAGTTTTTCTTCGCGTGCCGCATATGCAAGTTTTAAATCTGAAATGATTTCTTCTTTTAAAAACTCCCGATCGATTCCACCTTGGCCGCCACCTTCTGCAAGCACTTCTTCAATTGAGATGCCTGGTTTATAGATCTGACCGAGATCTTTCCAAAGCGCGTCGAAGTCCCACTGCGAGCCGTCTGTCTGGTGAGTGTCAATGATCGCATTTACAACATCGTCTCTAAACTGATCGATGCGTGATTCAATGTTTTCACCGTCTAATATTTGTTCACGGTCGGCATAGATCGCCTTACGCTGTCTGTTTAAAACGTCATCGTATTTAAGCACATTTTTGCGGATCTCAGCGTTCCTGGCCTCGACCTGGCTTTGCGCACTCTGAATCGCCCTCGATACAAACTTAGATTCAATGGCCATGTCATCTGGCACACTGCTTCGATTCATCAGGCTTGCGGCTGCACCAGAATTAAACAGACGCATTAGATCGTCTGTTAACGAGAGGTAGAAACGACTCTCGCCAGGGTCTCCCTGGCGGCCTGAACGCCCGCGAAGCTGATTATCAATACGTCTTGATTCGTGACGCTCTG
>DATJCC010000023.1:0-3574 GCA_035514995.1 Microbacteriaceae bacterium | reverse complement strand
AATCGCTGGGCGTTTAACTTCCACAGTGTCACCGCGGGCGCCCCGGAAATGGGTCACAGTGTAACTGTTAGCAAACAATGTAGGAACAACTATCTGCCTCTGTAGCCGTTCAAGCGCTACACTAGCAAGCTTGTCCGCCTTCTCAAAAATATGTGCCATGACGGCCTCCTTAAATAAAAAAACCACCCGCCAAGGTGGTTACATCAAATAGTTAAATAATCAGATACGAAGACCTGCCGCAATATCTTTCGCGGATAACTCAGGTTCTTCCTCTGGCTGAGAGCCACCCTTCAATCTAGGTTGAGGGCGATTAGTTTTAGGTTTACGCGGCGCGACAGTGTCCATCAGATCTGCCGCATCTTCAAGCAACTCTTCGAGTAGCACCCTGTAACCTAGTAGCGAGCTTTTCAGGTATCCCAAGCTCCATCGCTACCTTGAGTTGAAGATTCTCACGCGCCAAAGCTTCCTTTTCAGGGTCGCTCTTAGGCGCATCTTTCTGCTTCCTCAAATCATTATTTTCTTTACGCAACTTATCGATAAGATTCCTAGCACGTTCAGGATCATATTCACCCTGAAACGATTTAGTTTTATCTTCCTGCTGCTCGTTTTCGTCAGTTTCAGCCGTCTCGACTTCTTCCTGACTTTCAACAATCGGCTCATCAGCCATTTTTAGCCCCTCTCGTGACTACCTCTGCGACTTGCAGAGAAACTTAGTTAAAACCATCCAGGTAAGCTTTACCTTTACCCGTTTTTTCAATAAATTCGTGCGGATCAATACCTTGATTAGTGGCATCAAACCATGCTTCACGAAACTCTTGCTTGTCATGCCACCGTTGCGGCATCTCATTATTAAAAAGTGTTACAACCGTGCACCGACAATGATCGTGATATTTAGATCCAGCAGCTTGCGGTTTTTTAGCACGTTTACGAGTCCCTGACGAATAAAGCGCATCCTCAGCATGCTTATATGTATTTTCAGCCATTAGCACGCAAAAATCACACGCCCCTGCGCTTGTTTGCCTCGCGTAAGCAACAGCTTGCGAATCCGCAACAGTAGAAGCCTCAATAGTTTGCCTGGAACCATCCAAAACAGTTTTAGTTACACGGCCAGAAGTTAACGTAAACACGGTTCTTGCTGTATCTGGGATACGTTGTCCCTGGGACATAAGTTTTTTTGCAGAAATAGGAGCCAAATAGACAAGATCTTTACGCAACTGCACAGAATCTAACCCAGGGCTGACCACATCAAACCTGCCAGCTACACCAGCCTGGGAGCGCATCGACAAATACATGTCAGCACCTAAGTATGTGGCCTCATTGTGGTAGCGCTCTGCGACCGAAACAGAAGCTTCTATGAACCCAGGAGCAGACACATCAATATTTTTGAAATTCAAAGACCCAAAAATGGTTAACATTTCAGCGGTAGCAAGCTCAGCCAACTGATTCTGTTCACGCCTCATCTCGCGTGTCAGCGTCGATTTGCCCACGACCTATCCCTTCAAGAAGTTCACTAAAAGCATCACCCTGATACGCTTTCCACGCCTTCACCTTCTCAGGCGTAACCCCAGGAAGCATCTCCCACAACGCCTCACGCGGAATACCAAGACGATCATCAGCAAGTTTCGCTACAGCATCAGCAATCTGTGCAAGCGAACGAATCTCGCTATCACGCCAAGAACACCTACCCGAATAGTCAGCCCACGCACCATCGATACCAGCCAACCCGCCAGCAAGCCTAAACATTTGACCAATAGCAGGTGTGAAAACAGTCTCAAAATCAGACAATTTACGCATCGTCGAAGCTTCATCAGCCGCTTGAGCCTCCGCACCATTAGCTGTGTTGGCTTGAGCACCAACAATCGCTTTAGGTGACACCTGCGCAATCGTAGCAAGCTCCTGCTTAGAAGCTTTACCCGACTCAATATAACCAAGAAGATCAGTACCATCCAACGTGCCAAACTTCGAATCAGCATTCTCCGACAAAAGAATACGATCCTGCGCCAAAAGAAGCTTAATTCTGTCCTGCTCAGCTTTAGAATCCGGCGCTGCCATGCCAGTCGCATAACGGATCTTAAAAGAGTTAAAAGTTTGCGTCATCAAAAGATCAAACTTTGCCTGGTCGACAGAAGACTGAATAGGTATCAGCCGTTCAATCTCACCCTCAGCAGTTCCTTCTGTGTCTACCTCGCCAGCAAAACGAACAATAGGCGTAACCTCTGCGCCGTGAACATCTTCTGTAATATATTCGACGTCTCCACCCTCAGCATTCATGGCGAGCGTATACACTTTCTCGTCATCATAAACACGAAAATGGAAACTGTTAGAAGAAGCTGAAACGCTTTCAGCCGCAAACATTGGCCATTCGTCAAACTCAGGATCCTGATACACAGCAACCATATTTTTTGCCGAATGTAACTTTATTTGTGGCACAGGATCACCAGGCAAAACCGATGCATAACCAACACCGCCAGTAAAAACAGCTTTCCATAAACGTTTCTGCCTCGCCGACATTTGATTAGCAGACCAAATATGCCACAAATCATCATGCAAAGCCTCATCAGAAGGCATATAGTCAATCAACTCGAGACCTTGCCCAAAAATGCGGACAATCAAACCCAGCAAAGGCACCCGAGACTTATCCTGCAAAGCTTTATATTCAAGATTCGCTTCATGTGGCCTAAACGGTGAATCATGATCACCCTGCGCCCACTTCTCAAAAGCCAACTGTCTAGCACGCTCTTTCTTCCACTCAGGAACAAGAACAGAATTAGCGAGTTCCACCACATCATGCTTTTTCATACACTCACCAAATCTTCCCAGTGCTACGTTTACTACTGTTCAACAACTGTCTACGCATTAACGAAGCACCAACAGCGCAAACAGCTAAATCAATCTTCCTAGGCGACTCAGGCCCATCCTTAGACAAAGAAACACCAAACTTAGTAGGAAACCTACGAGCATTCTTCACATGACGTGCAAGCTCAACATTCCCATCATGCTGAATCTCACCATTTTCGACAGCTTCAACAAAAGCCTCCGCTGCAGGTACAAACAAACGACCTTTACCTGCCGATGAAGTATTAGACATATCCCATGCAATCGAATGCTTTGTGGATGCCCACAGCGTTAATTTTGAGCCAAAATTACGATGCCATTCATCAATAACAGGTTGCCAAAACAAGTCAAGAGTCCCGTCTTCCTTCGTATGCGACGGGTCACCCCAAAAACCAAGAATCTTATACTCTTTAAATAACGCACGCACACGCTGCGAAACCTCAGCACGAGGCGCAACCCACTCACCACGCCGTTTTTGCGGTGGAGCCTGCCACAACCCCAAAGGTTGCACAAACCCATCAGAAACACGAACCCCAACAAGCGCTGTCGCGTCATCAGACTTAGAGCCGTCAAAGAACATTACTATTTCTTCACCTTTTTTGAAAGCACGATCTGAATAAGCTTGATGATCCCATTTAATAGGATCCATCCACGACTCTTCGTTAGCAACAATCTGGTTATACCAAAACCGACGCGACCGAGAAGGCGGATTACGCGGATCAAGAATTGATTTCTTAAT
>DATJCC010000022.1:0-5907 GCA_035514995.1 Microbacteriaceae bacterium | reverse complement strand
ATTCCGGCATCTCCCATTTTTCTGATATTTTCTTGTGTAGGCATTGGTACGGTCAATAACCCTTTCCTTCCTGAGACGATTTGGTAGTTGTTCCAGGAAATATAACAGGTAGACCGGCCAATGCCGTTCTTTTTATGTCATGTACTAAAACGGTTCAATTGTTGCCGCTAAAGTGGCTCACTTTTTGGTGCTAAAACGACTCACATATATTTGACCATAAACAGCGCGGTGCGAGTCTGCGGCGTCTGCGAGTGCGAAGCGCTCGCAGATCCTTGTTGTCAATGCACCGCTCGAAAGCGCATCGAACAGTTCGCGGTAGCGCCACTCGCGCTCTTCGGGGGTGCGCATGAAATGCCCGAGCGAGGGGCGGGTGATCGAAAGGGATCCGCCGGCGTTGAGGCGCTGCAGATCGAATGGCGGCACCTGCCCGCTCGCCCCGCCGAACAGCACCATCTCGCCGCGCACGCGCAGTGCGCCGAGCGACTCGTCGAAGGTATCGCGCCCCACGCCGTCGTAGAGTTTGCTGTTTTGAAAGCCCTCTGCTTGAGCGTGTATGAGAGCTTTAACCTTGCGTGCGACGGGAGGCTTGATGGAGCTGGACGAAGCTTTGGCAAATTCTCCAAGCTCTTTGAGTCCTATGAGGACGGTTTTGGAATCAACGCCTAGTTCGGAAGCAATTTCATGAACTCTTGGGTTAGCCATGGAACTCCTGTGTAATCAAGTTCCTTTGATTTAACCAGAGACTACCGACATTCTCTCGGACGGTATTTGACCCCTAGATTGGATACCCCGTGACTGGTCCTTCCCAGTTTGGCTTCCAACCGAGCGCAGGGGCGACATGCTTAGCGAAGTTCTCCAAGATTGATATATTTTTAGCGACCCCGAGCTGGTTCGGCACAGTCAGCATGAGCGTATCAGCCGACATGACAGCTTCATCTGACTTGAGCTGTTCAATAAGCTGGTCTGGCTCAGCTGCATATGTTTTGCCGAAAGTTGACTTTAGCCCATCGATTATTCCAACCTGATCTTTAGAGTCGCTACCGCGCAAACCAAAATACATGCGGTCTTCGTCGGTTATCAACGGAAAAATGCTTCGGCTCACTGAAACACGAGGTGTTCCGGTGTGCCCCGCTTCTTTATACGCTTCTGTAAACAGATGGATCTGTTCAGCCCGAAGCTCATGAAAAGGTTTTCCAGGAGCCTCTGTTAACAGAGTAGAAGACATCAGATTCAGACCCATTTTTCCGGTGTCTATGGCTGTTTCGCGTGATCCAGCTCCCCACCAAACATGTTCTCGCAGAGTAGGTGATAGAGGTTCGAGGGCTAAGCGCGTTCCCGGGCCTGTCATTTGAGGGTCACCAGCGACTATCTTGTGACCTTCGATAGCGTGCAAAAACTGTTCAAACTTTTTGCGTGCGATATCTGCGCCCCGCGGATCGTTAGATCCCGTATAGCCGAAAGCTTCATAACCGCGGAGAGCCGTTTCGGGTGATCCGCGACTAATACCAAGAGCGAGCCTGCCACCCGAGAGCAGATCGAGTGCGGCAGCTTCTTCTGCAAGGTACAAAGGATTTTCATAGCGCATGTCTATAACCCCAGTGCCGACCTCAATGTTTTTGGTGCGCATCGCCATCGCCGTCAAAAGTGGAATAGGTGAGGCGTTCTGCCTAGCAAAGTGGTGCACTCGCATGTATGCGCCGTTGACGCCGATCTGGTCGGCGAGCTCAGCAAGCTCGACATGCTGAGCCATCATTTCACCGGCTGTGCGTGTTTTAGAACCAGGAACATTGCCGTAGTGGCCGAACGATAAAAATCCGAAAGCTTTCATGATTCAGTGCAACGTCGAGTCTCAGGTTTTTATTTCAAACAGCTGCTCATCTAAAGGTTTACAATGTTAGCTCTGTAAAACTTCAAGGAAGTCTTCAATTCTTGTCGGTAGGCTTAAAGCCATGACTGTTGTAATAGATCCATCATTTAATCCTGTTCCTTCTCTCAACCGTAAAGTCCTAGTGTCTTTGGTGACAGATACCACCGGCCTTGATCTCAAAAAGACGACCTCTGCTGTGTTTGTTTCAAGCGACTCAGATCTTCCTAAAGACTTGAGTTTAAGCCGCGAAGAGCTTGAACAGGTTGGATTTAAAGGCAAAGCAGGTCAAACCTATGCTGTTGCGGGTGAAGAATTTAAAGTACTAATCGGAACCGGCAAAGGAATAAAAACTTCAGCCGAACTGCGTGATGCAGTTGCAGCTTTTACCAGAGTCGCCAAAGAGAGCGCTGCTCTTGTGGTTGATCTGCGGGGTCTAGAGCTAGAAGCAGACGTTGCAGCTCAGGTAAGCGTTGAAGGGGCCACCCTTGCACGGTACAAGTTTGAACAGTTGCTCAGCGACCCCAAAATGGTGTCGCTCGAATCTTTAACACTCATTGTTGAAGTCGATGACCAACAAGAAGCGCAAAAAGGTGTCGACAGGGGCATTGTGCTGTCACGCACCGCAAGCCTCGCACGCGATCTCGCCAACACTCCACCGCGCCATTTGAGTGCAGCAAAATTTGGTGAAATCGCTGCAGAAGAAGGCCCCAAATTTGGGCTTGAGGTTGAAGTTTATGGCCGCAAAGAAATAATGGACATGGGTCTTGGCGGGCTTCTAGGTGTGAATGCGGGAAGCGTTGAAGATCCACGTCTAATAAAGCTTCGTTTTAAGCCTCAAAATGCTGACGCACACATCGGGCTCGTCGGTAAAGGAATTATGTACGACTCTGGCGGAATCAGTTTGAAACCTTCAAACGCTATGCACGCCGCAATGAAGTTTGACATGATGGGTGCCGCTGCAGTTTTCTCTGCAATGACGTCGCTTCAAGATTTGGGAGCTGAATCAGCTGTAACTGGTTGGCTCATGTGCACCGACAATATGCCGTCGGGTAGCGCAACAAAACTTGGCGACGTGCTTACTATACGCGGCGGTAAAACAGTAGAGGTTAAAAACACAGACGCCGAGGGGCGACTTGTGCTGGCGGATGGTCTTGTGCTTGCAACAGAAGAAGATAATAAGCCAGACGCTATAGTCGACATTGCGACTCTCACGGGAGCTGCGATGGCAGCTCTAGGCGATCGTAACGCCGCGATGCTTGCAAACAATGATGATGTTGCTAAGCAACTGCTAGACGCTGCAGATGCAACTGATGAAACCTGCTGGCGTTTGCCGTTAGACAAGCGCTACCGCAAGCAACTAGATAGTGAGGTTGCTGATCTGCAAAACATTGGTGGGCAGTATGCCGGCGCTATTACCGCGGCGCTCTTTTTAAACGAGTTCGTTGATGATATTCCATGGGGTCACCTAGACATTGCGGGCACAATGATGAGTGAACGCGACGATCTGTGGCGTTCAGTTGGATCGACTGGCTTTGGTGCACGGTTGCTCTCAGAGTTTGTGTGCGATTTCAAAAAACCTGCTGCCACAAAAAAGTAGGGCTTTAAACAAACACTAGAGTTTAAAACAAAAGCAAAGTTTTAAACAAAAGCAAAGTTTTAAACATAAGCAAGGAGTGAAGGTTGACAACAGCACAGGTTCAAACAGGGCACACGCCGAGTCTTGATGCCTACGTTGAAGGGTTGAAACAGTTTGTTAAAAACTCTCCTTCTTCATTCCATGCGGCTCACGAGATTACCAAGCAGCTTCAAGCAGCCGGGTTTCAGTTGCTTGAAGAGTCAGAGGCTTGGTCTGAAACTGTTGCTGGTGAAGGCTATGTAGTTGTGCGCGACGGGGCAGTAATTGCTTGGCGGGCTGGAGACAGGGTCGGGCCGACCAGCCCTGTTAATGTGCTCGGATCACACACCGATTCACCGAGCTTTAAAATAACGCCAACTCCTGCTTTTGAAATAGAGGGTTGGGCTCAGGCAGGGGTGGAGATTTACGGGGGGCCACTGTTAAACAGTTGGCTTGACCGTGATCTTGAATTTGCCGGGCGACTCGTGCTTGAAAACGGTAAAGAAGTCCTTGCCCGCACGGGGGCGGTTGCGCGCATCCCACAGTTAGCTATTCACCTAGATCGTGAAGCCAACAAGGGATTGACCTTAAACAGGCAAAAACACACACAGCCCATTTTGGGTGTTGATTTGGTCGGTGGGTTGAGTGATCCACTATATTTATTAGCTCAAAATGCTGGAGTTGACCCTCAAGAAATTGTTGGTTTTGATGTGCTGATGGCTGACACCCAGGAGGGCGCCTTGCTCGGGGCAGACAAATCGTTGTTTGCTTCGGGCAGGCTCGACAATTTAAGTTCTGCATATGCTAGTTTGGTCGCGCTTCTAATCGCCGACCCAGCGCCAGGATCTATTGCGATGCTCGCATCATTTGATCACGAAGAAGTGGGCTCGGGTAGCCGCTCAGGCGCTGCCGGACCCTTCTTAGAGGAGGTCTTGGGGCGCATCTACGAAAACCTTGGGGCATCTCTTGAAGATAAGTCTCGTGCCATGAACGAATCATGGTGCATATCAGCTGACGCTGGTCATTCAGTGCATCCGAACTATGTAGAAAAACATGATCCGGTTGTAAGACCAATTGCCGGTCGCGGCCCTGCTCTGAAAGTTAACGCAGTGCAAAGATATGCAAGTGACGCTCACGGTGACGCACTTTGGCGAGGTCTTGCAAAAGAAGCTAATGTAGCCACCCAGGCGTTCGTGTGCAACAACGAGATTCCGTGTGGCTCAACGATAGGACCTCTGACTGCAACTAGGTTAGGAATCCGCACAGTTGACGTTGGTGTGCCGCTTCTGTCAATGCACTCTGCTCGAGAGTTAGCGCACACAACAGATCTCTATGGCTTGGCTCTAATCACAAAACAATTTTATGAATCACCGATGACTAAGTAGGGACTAAAATGTGTTACACAAGACACCTATCAGGAAGTATAGGATGATTAATTATGAGTGAGATAGAACGGTCAACAGGGGACACTAACCTGCCCACCCAACGCATGGTGCCGGTTATTCAGCGGATGGGTGACAGAGACATTGAAGTCACATTTTTGGGCACCAACTCTAAAGGCCAACCAACATGGATTCTATGGAACGCTCATACTCCATACTTGATCGGCCTCCTCTCGCAAGGTGGTCTTGGTTTCACCTTTGAGCAGCGCACTAGTGCGGGAGTTATGCTCCATGAACACGTTCCGCTTCAACGTGTGCAAAGAGCAATTTCTTCGTAGTTTAAAAAAGTTGGTGTTGGATTTGCATGTGGACAGTAATCATCGTAAGCTTAATTCTCGGTAGTCAACGTACGAAAGTGCGAGACTTCGGCCCCATCGTCTAGCGGCCTAGGACTCCGCCCTTTCACGGCGGCAACACGGGTTCGAATCCCGTTGGGGTCACTGACTACCGTTAAAATTTAATAACAATTCAATATTCGAGGCCCTGTAGCGCAGTTGGTTAGCGCGCCGCCCTGTCACGGCGGAGGTCGCGGGTTCAAGTCCCGTCAGGGTCGCCAGACGAAGTGCCCTTCTTATAATATGGAAGGGCATACTTCTTCTGTCGGACGGTTTTTAATCGTTCGAGGCTCTGTAGCTCAGTTGGTAGAGCGTTCGACTGAAAATCGAAAGGTCACGGGATCGATGCCCGTCGGAGCCACGTAGCGGAAATTACACCGTTACTGAACCATCGCGAGGCTTCTACTTGCGGTGGTTCTTTTATTTGTCGTTCTATGCAATCCTGCGTCGAAGCTCGGTTACTCCGTCACCTTCGACTTCTATACAATAATCTTTCCGACCAGCTAGCAACATCACGAGACTCAATATCGGCCCATGTACTATGGGTCCGCTTCCTTACTATTGTCTTAGTGTGTAGTGGATGCTCGTTTCAGATTCATCGATTCGGTTTGGTGCGACAACTACAACAAGTGAGTAACCGCTTTTGGC
>DATJCC010000021.1:0-6035 GCA_035514995.1 Microbacteriaceae bacterium | reverse complement strand
ATCAAGTATTTCAGCAAAACCTTTTGTGTCTCTAAACGAAACCACAAACCTGGAGGGTTGCGAGTTTCCGGCACTGGGGGCCCACCTGGCAGCTTCGAGGGCCGGCGTCAGATCATCTTTGGTGAGCGTATGATTTTTGTCAAATGCGCGGGGGCTCCACCTTTTCTCTAAAACAGGGATGATCGGCTCGTTTGATACCGCAAATTTGTTAGACATAAATGCTTTGTTCTCCTATATGAAAAGTGTATTGATTTTGTTTGCGCTACCCGCCGGTTGCGAGTTTCATAAGATCAGTATTTAAATCAACGCTGAGCTCGGTTCCTCCTGCGCTTCCATATGAATGCTGATAACCATCCCACGCCTGCGATCTGAGTTTGTCTTCAAAAGAACTCTTTATTAGTAGAGCGAGTTCTGTAGCTGCGCGGTTTATGCGACCGTTCAACTCTGGGGAGCCCCAATCTTCGGGCGTTGCAAAAAGTGAGGTTGGTGCTACTAGAGCACGCAGGTAGGCAAACAGCGCGCGGAGCTCTTGATCAATAACGAGTGAGTGCCTAGCGGTACCTGCCGTGGCTGCTAACACGACTGGTTTGCCGATCAACAGGTCATCATCTAATATTTGAAAAAAACCTGTGAAGAGAGCGCTGGCACCTGCTTTGTAAACCGGTGTGCTAGCAATTATTGCGTCGGCGGAGCCTAGTGTGTCGCTGGCTTTTTCAAGTGCGGGTGAAAGCAATCCAGTGGTGAGAGCGTGAGCGATATCAACTGCCAGAGGCTTTAGTTCGATTGTTTGCGCTGATACACCGTCGGTTCCAAGAAGCTCCACAGTTTTTGTTGCAGAGTGTGATGCGAGCATAGCTGTGAAGGAGGGGTCGCTAGAACCAGCATTCACCACCACAATCTTAAAATTGTTTTTATCTATGTCAG
This sequence comes from Microbacteriaceae bacterium, assembly GCA_035514995.1. Lineage (GTDB taxonomy): Bacteria > Actinomycetota > Actinomycetes > Actinomycetales > Microbacteriaceae > Leucobacter_A. The sequence goes on along the minus strand of DATJCC010000021.1, from coordinate 5,111 downwards.
TGTTTTTCATTGGTTTAATTCTCGATTTCTTACTCTTAAAAATAACTTGTTGTAATCAACTTTTGCTCACTAGCTTTTGGCAGAGCGCTTTCAACTGTTTCATTTCAGCCTGCTCTAGAGGAGCCATTTCTTTAGCGACGGTTTTAGCGTGGGCCCGACCTACGCGTTTTTGTTTCTCGATTCCAGAATCGGTGAGTTTAAGCATTAATGCACGCCGGTCAGTGGTGTCTTCTGCTCGCGCAATAAGCCCTCTATCGACAAGTCTTTGAATTAACCGTGACAATGCTGGTTGACTCAATAAAACTCCATCGCGTAGGTCGTTTAAGCGCACCGGGCTGTTGGCTTTAGCAAGAGTATAGAGTACATCGTATTCAGTCATTGAGAGATCTTCCCAAATGCCATCTTCCTGGTAGCGCCGCATGAGCGAAGCGTGGGCTCGCAAAAGCGACTCCCACGATTCGTTTGCTAGGCGGAGGTTCATTTATGTGCTCACAGACCGAAAGAAGCGCCTCTTATGGCGGGGGAGTCTTGGTAGGGAGACCCGCCGGTGACGTTGTCGCCACGGTTTGGGTTTGGCCGCGGTTGACGAGGAGCCTCATCACCGTATTTTGCTTTTATGCGATCTGCGTGTGAAGGAGTTGATGGGACCTCTGGATCGCGTAACGCAGCGAGTTCTTTGCGTAGCGTGGGCACAACTTCGCCACCCAGCAGCTCCAGCTGATCAAGCACGGCTTTAAGTGGAAGGCCAGCGTGATCGATTAAGAAAAGCTGACGCTGGTAGTCACCAAAACTGTCACGGAAGGTGAGAGTTTTGTCAATAACCTCTTGTGGGCTACCGACTGTGAGTGGAGTTTGGCTCGTAAACTGTTCGAGGCTTGGGCCGTGACCATAAACAGGCGCTTCATCAAAATACGGTCTGAACTCGCGCACCGCATCCTGCGATTTCTTCGCTATATAGGCTTGACCGCCGAGCCCCACAATCGCCTGTTTGGCTTTGCCGTGGCCGTGGTGTTCGTAGCGCTCGCGGTAAAAGTTTACGAGTCTTAGTGAGTGTTCTGTCGGCGCAAAAATGTGGTTGGCAAAGAAGCCGTCGCCGTAGTAGGCGGCTTGTTCGGCAACTTCTGGGGTGCGGATCGACCCGTGCCACACAAAGGGAGCTACATCATCGAGGGGTCTGGGCGTCGAAGTGAAACCCTGCAGAGGGGTGCGGTGGTTTCCTTCAAAATCGACAACGTCTTCGTGCCAGAGGCGGTGCAACAAATTATAGTTTTCTAACGCCATTGGTAGCGCTTGGCGAATATCTTTACCAAACCATGGGTAAACGGGTGCAGTGTTGCCGCGCCCCAGCATGAGATCCATGCGTCCGTCTGCGAGGTGTTGTAACATCGCGTATTCTTCAGCGAGTCGCACCGGATCGTTTGTAGTTATAAGAGTGGTTGCCGTGCTCAACTTTAGGGTTTTTGTCTGTGCGGCAATATAGGCAAGCAGGGTGGTTGGTGTGCTTGAAAAGAATGGAGGGTTGTGGTGCTCTCCGATTGCAAAAACGTCTAATCCGACTTCTTCTGCTTTTTTAGCGATTTCGACTGCGGCTTTGATGCGCTCTGCTTCACTTGGCGTCTCATCTGTGGTCGGGTTGCGAGTAACATCACTGACTGAAAATACCCCAAATTCCATGACATGCTCCTTTGAGTAGTTCTAATAGTAGTTCTACATCATAAATTATATGCGTATGCATGTAATAACGTCTAGGAGTGAAATTTATTCCCGCTATTTTATGTTTAGGGCGATTCCATGTTTGGGGTGGTTCTATGTTTCGGGTGGTTCTATGTTTAGTGTTATTTTATGCTCAGTATAATCTTTATGCTTAGTTGCCTTTGGAGTTAAAAACCGACTCGTAAGCACTTCTCGCATCTGAGTCTTTATTCTTAACCTGGTTTGGCACCATCTGCCGGAACATAAAGTCGCGAATGGACGCAGGTAAAATCGATACAAAACGGTTGAGCGGTCCAATAAATCCAGGTATAGTTACTTCAAATTTCGGGCGCTTGCGTGTTGCCTCGCGTAAAACAACTTTTGCAACTTCATCAGGAGTGAGCAATTTAGCCGCGCCACTTGCTGTTCCAGCGGCAAGCTTAGTGTCGACAACACCTGGCATTATCGCAGTTATTCCGATTTTCGATCTGCCTTTCTTGCCACGAAGCTCCTCACGGGCAGCTTTTAGATAGCCTAAAACACCATGTTTCGTAGCCGCGTACGTCGCTTCACCCGGGGGAGCAATAAAAGATGCGGCAGACGCGATAGTAATTATGCGACCTTTCGCAGTGATGCGGGAAGCCCCTGTTTTTATACCGTTGATCACACCCACGAGGTTTACTCCCAATTGCATTTCGAGAGCCTGATCTGATTCTTCATCAAAAGGGCCCACCCACATCACGCCAGCGCTGAGTACGATGTGGGTGATTTTGCCCAGGTTGCTTTCAACTTTTTCAAAAAACTGTTCGTAAGACCCTCGTTTGGTCACATCAAGGTGCATCCCGATGATGCTTGTTTCGCCACTCTTTTTCGAGGCGATTTCAGCTGCAACATTGCTAGCTGCAGCCTCGTCGAGATCACCAATTGCGACGCTAAAACCAGCGTCGGCAAATGCGGTAGCGATAGCGCGGCCGATACCTCCTGCGCCGCCTGTAACTGCAACAACCTTCACGAGCGCCTCCTTTTCCGTTCTTTTTTTAGATCCCATAAAAAACCATCAAAATCCACTTCCATCGTGTGCCTGGGCGAAGCGTAGAAGCGTTTCTTGAAGCGTCGATCTTGAATGTGCATTTCTCGTCGCATGGTCTCTTTGTCGGGTAGTGTTAGTTCGCCAAGCAGGAGGTCGGTGATCCACTCACTCTGCGCTTCAGCCAATGGCATGACCGCACCCACGGGTTGTAAAAGTCCGACAAAAAAGAGTCCGGGTCGTTCTGGCAAAATCATGCGATGCCATAAAGGAAGACTGTTGTTTTTGATATCTACAATGTCTTCTTCAAGAAACGGAAAATTCACTTCGTATCCGGTTGCCCACACCACAAGATCAGCCAACGCAGTCGTTCCGTCTGTAAAAATAACGCGATCTTCTTCGAGTCGTTTAATTCCTGGATTTACGGTGATTAAACCTTTTGCGAGCTGTTTGCGGATCGTTTCAGATTGCACTGGATGAGACTCTCCCGGTGCGTGGGGCGGCCTTGGAAGACCGTATTTTTGAAGCCCACCAGAAAGAATCGCACCGACACGTAACCGCAACCTTGTCGCCCACCACGGCATCCAGCCGGGAAGTGCTATCTGATCAAAAGGAATTCCTGCGAGCAGCTTCTTCATGACCCACTGCCCGCGGCGTATTGAAAGAGCCACGCTTTTGGCGCGTTTTGAAGCTTCGACCGCAATGTCCATCGCAGAGTTACCTGCGCCAACCACAACAACGTGCTTTCCGTCTAAGACATCTCCGGTGCGGTAGTCGTGTGCATGAATTTGCTCTCCCTGAAACGTTCCGTCTGTTTGGCCGGGATAGTCAGGCTCTGGCAAACGCGGGCTCCAATGGTGGCCGTTTGCGACGATAACAGCATCGTAGTGATGGGTTTGTTGCTTTTTAGAGTCGGCATTTAGTCGGGTGACCGTGACGAGCCAGCCGCCCGCAGGGTCTGGGCGCACACTCTGAACTCGAGTGTTAAAAGTGATTTGGTCTCTAAAGCCAAAATGCTTGGCGTATGCTTCGAAATAGTCGTGCACCTGATCGTGACTTGCATAGGCTGGGTAGCTTTTTGGCATCGGAAAATCTGAAAACGCCATGCGCTTACACGAAGTATTAATTTCGAGGGTGTCGTAGCAGGCCGAAACACCGTTAGGGTTATCGAAGAGCCAATTCCCACCAATTTCTGTGCCCTGTTCGAAACAGTCGAATGGGATGCGCTTTGTGTAGAGGTTTTTAACTGCGGCTAGACCTGAAGACCCGGCCCCGATAACACAAACTCGTGGAAGGGAGTGGTCAGCATCTATGGGGGCCGTTACGGGTGCCACCAGGTGCTGTTGTTTGACTAAATATGCCATGCATCTATTATCGCGCCAAATTTAAATAGCGCGACCACTGTTGTAGAGAGCTCTGTTGTAGAGAGCTCTGTTGCAGAGGGCTTTGTTGTAAAGGGCTTTGTTAGACAGCTCTGTTCTAGAGAGCTGTCTTGTAAAGGAGCATCGCTGTCAACGAGGATCTTTGTAAACAAGCTACTGTAATGAAACTACCCCACAGGCTAGTTTCTGCCAGTAATCAGCTCAGTGCGATTTTTTGGGTTAGCTCATGTGGGGTAGTTTTAGAGGTTTTAAGTTGTTAGCTTTCAACCTCTGCTGTGTTTGGTGTTTCGTCTTCTACTGTTACGCCGATCTTGCGAGGTTTCGCTTTTTCGCTGACTGGAATCACGACTCGTAACACTCCGTTGCGGTAGCTTGCTGTAATGTTTTCTGTGTCTAGTCCCTGCCCGAGGCTGAGCTGACGCAAGAAACTTCCTGAGGAGCGCTCGCGGGTGATCCACTTAACATCTTCACTAGTCGAGAGTGATCGTTCAGCGCGAATCGAGAGTAACTGCCCATCAACATCAATGTCTACTGACTTCGGGTCTATGCCGGGCATATCGGCGTTTAATACGTAGCGGTCGCCTTCACGGTAGAGGTCCATCGGCATTTCGCGGGGTCCACGCCGGCCTGTCTCAAAAAAGGCGTTGCTTAGCTGCTCTAGGTTTCGTAGTGGATCGAAGGTTGTCATCTCATTATCCTTTCGGTAATTGTTTCTAGGAGGTATTTTGGTGCTGTTTCGGCGATTGCGCTAAAACAAATCTAAACTTGAGTGCTGCCGACTCAACTATTAAATATATTAGCACTCTATGCGCGAGAGTGCTAAGTGTGTTTTGCTGAAGGCGAACACCCACGTGGCATGTTTGGCCGAGGGGGTGTAGGGCTCATGTAGCTAAAGGTGGGGTGTCGGTTCACTCTGGCCTGCAAGCCGTCCAGCTCGCCGGAATGCAGGCGCTTTTGCGCATAGACTTCTGCGTTGGCTTGCGCCTGTGGCCAATTGGGCCCTATTATTG
>DATJCC010000020.1:0-5483 GCA_035514995.1 Microbacteriaceae bacterium | reverse complement strand
CTTCAATGTCGGCTCCAACAAGCGGAGTTGGTCCGAGTATTACCGCGGCCTGCTCAAATTCCCGACGTTTAACCCGCCGGTTTTCACTCGGAAGCCCCTCTTTAAACACTTCAATATTGGCGCCCATTTTGTTGAGAGCTTCGGTGAAACCAAACCTGTTTTCATAAACCGTTTCATGAATTGTTGACTCGCCAATAGCCTGAGTTAGAGCGACCACTAGTGGCTGTTGCCAATCCGTCATAAACCCGGGGTGCACATCAGTTTCGACCACGACAGGGCGTAGCTCCCCACCAGGGTGGTAGAACCTAATCCCCTCACGTGTTACATCGAAGTCTCCACCAACCTTGCGGAAAATGTTCAAGAAGGTCATCATTTCTTCTTGTTTAGCGCCTTCAATATAGACGTTTCCTTTGGTTGCGAGAGCGGCGGCGGCCCAGCTTGCAGCTTCGTTTCTGTCAAAAATCGCGTCGTGATTGTAACCACGAAGCTCCTCTACTCCCTCAATAAAAATGACCCTGTTTGGTTCGAGAGAAATAATTGCACCCATTTTTTGTAGAATACAAATGAGGTCTACAATCTCGGGTTCAATCGCTGCATTCCGTAGCTCAGTTTGGCCTTCAGCAAGCACAGCTGTTAGAAGCACCTGCTCTGTGGCGCCAACTGAAGGGTATGGTAGCTCAATATTTGCTCCTTTTAACCCGTTGGGAGCTTCGAGGCTAATTCCAGTTGGATGTTTATCAATCACTGCCCCAAAAGCTCGCAGCGCATCAAGGTGAAAATCGATTGGTCGGTCACCTATTCTGCATCCTCCCAAGTCTGGGATGAAGGCCTCACCTAGACGGTGCAGCAAAGGCCCGCAAAAAAGGATCGGAATGCGTGATGATCCCGCGTGAGCGTCGATGTCTGCTTTATGAGCTTTTTCTACGTTAGAAGGGTCCATCTTCCATTCACCTTCTTCACCGCGGGTAATCAGCACACCGTGGAGAGCGAGCAGACCTGCCACTACACGCACATCTGAGATGTTTGGAACGTTGCCTAAAACACTTTCTGATTTTCCGAGCAAAGAAGCAACCATAGCTTTTGTTGCGAGGTTTTTAGCGCCACGAACTTTAATGCTTCCCTCCAGTGGCCTTCCCCCATTAATAATTATTTCATCTGAGGATAGTCCCACTCGCGCGGCTGCCTTCTGGGAGTCTTTTTTGAGACCCGCCTGAATATCTTCGCTCATCTAAGCTCCTAATTTGTGTGTGCAGGAATCGTTTTTGGCATCCAATTCGGTCGTTTCTCTTCGAACGCGGTGATTGCCTCTTCGTTTCTGAGGGTCAAAGAAATATCATCGAGTCCCTCAGTCAGACGCCATCTAGTGTAGTCATCGATTTCGAAGTCTATCGTGAAATCTGGAGTGCGCACCTCACGATCTTCGAGGCTTACTTCAAGTTTTGCGCCTGGGTTAGATTCAATGTATTCCCATATTTGTTCAATATCGGCCTCTTTAACCTGTGCAGCTAACAGACCTTGTTTGCCTGAGTTGCCTCTAAAAATATCGCCAAAACGTGCTGACAAAACGACTTTAAACCCAAAATCTCTAAGCGCCCAAACAGCGTGTTCGCGCGAAGAGCCCGTTCCAAAGTCAGGGCCGGCAACCAAAACCTGAGCGTTTTTATAAAGCGGGTTGTTTAACACAAAAGACTCGTCGTCACGCCATCTCGCAAAAAGCGCATCGTCGTAACCTGTTTTAGTAACCCTCTTCAAAAATTCTGCGGGGATGATCTGATCGGTGTCAACGTTCGAACGCTTCAGAGGAGCTGCGACACCGCTAAAAGTAGTAAATTTTTCCATTTTGCTCTCCTTACGCAGAAACCTTGTCGTGAGTTATTCCATCAGCCGCGTCTTGTTCCAGATCCCAAGGGCTTGAAAGGGTTCCACGGATTGCAGTTGCGGCAGCCACAAGGGGTGAGACAAGGTGGGTGCGACCGCCTTTACCCTGCCTACCTTCAAAGTTACGGTTTGATGTAGAGGCGCATCTTTCGCCAGGCGCTAACTGGTCGGGGTTCATCCCAAGACACATCGAGCAGCCTGCAAAACGCCATTCTGCTCCAAAGTCTTCTACGATTTTATCGAGACCGATAGCTTCTGCTTCGAGCCGTACTCTTGCAGATCCGGGCACAACCATCACTCGCACACCGGGAGCTTTCTGTTTGCCCTTTATGATTTCAGTGAACTGGGTGAGATCTTCGAGTCTGCTGTTGGTGCAAGAACCCATAAACACAACATCAACCGCAACCTCCTTCAATGGCGTTCCGGGTTTCAAATCCATGTATTCCAGAGCTCTAATAGCGTTTGAGCGCTCATTTGGGTCTGCAATCGTTTCAGGGTCTGGCACTGATTCGCTTAAGTGGACCCCCTGGCCAGGGTTGGTACCCCATGTGACAACGGGCTCTAAAGTGCTAGCGTCGATAAAGACTTCGGCATCAAACTCTGCGTCTTCGTCTGTCACTAAAGTCTTCCAGTACTCGACCGCTTCGTCCCAGTCTTTTCCTTGGGGTGCGTGTGGCCGTGTTCTCACATATTCAAAAGTGGTTTCGTCAGGTGCGACCATTCCGGCTCTGGCGCCCGCTTCAATTGACATATTGCAGATGGTCATTCGGCCATCCATTGAAAGGTTGCGAATCGCTGACCCGCGATATTCCAAAATATAACCTTGGCCGCCGCCAGTGCCTATTTTGGCAATCACTGCCAGAATAATATCTTTAGCTGTAACTCCGGGGCGTAACTCCCCCTCAACGTTTACAGCCATTGTTTTAAATGGTTTCAACGGAAGAGTCTGAGTTGCCAAAACGTGTTCGACCTCGCTTGTGCCAATACCGAAAGCAAGAGCACCAAACGCACCGTGCGTTGAAGTGTGACTATCACCACAAACGACAGTAATACCTGGCATCGTTAGACCTAGTTGGGGTCCAACAACATGCACGATGCCCTGCTCTTTATCGCCTAGAGAGTGTAGTCGCACACCATATTCTGCACAGTTTTCACGTAGTGTTTCTATCTGGATGCGGCTTGTCGGATCTTCAATCTGTTTGGTGATATTTATTGTAGGCGTGTTGTGATCTTCGGTCGCGATCGTATTTTCAACCCTGCGCAGGGGCCGGTTTTCAACTCTCAAACCATCAAAAGCTTGCGGGCTCGTCACCTCATGAATAAGGTGCAAATCTATATATATTAAATCTGGTTCTTCTCCACTGCCTTTTGTGACAATGTGATCGTCCCACAATTTTTGGGCCAGTGTGCGCGGTTTTTGTTCAATCATTAAAGTTTGCTTCCCTTTGGTCTCAGTTTGGGCCAACCAACTAGCTCCCCGCGACAGATGTGGCTAGCTTGCTATAGTCTGTCGCGGCAAAGAAGAATCATCCGCATTAACATAATTTTTTTATTGTACCACCGTGAGCTGAACCTTTTTATAAGGCTCCTATTAAGCATTTATTAAGCATCGTTTTCTTCCGCAGGGGTCTCCCTAGCTCCAAAGGTTAATCTGGTGCCAGTTTTAGCCGCTACGCGTTTAGCTTTAATTACACTGAGCACTGTTGCAGTTCCCATCGCTCCCACAATAAATACGAGCGAAAACCAGATTGGTATGTCTGGAGCCCACGCTATTGGTTTGCCGCCGGCGATGAAAGGAATGTTGTTGTGACCTAGAGCGTGCAACACGAGCTTCACTCCAATAAAACCGAGTATTGCGGCGATACCGTATTTTAGATATTCGAGTTTTTCGAGTAACCCGCCAAGCAGAAAATATAGCTGCCTTAAACCCATTAAAGCGAAAATGTTGGTTGCAAAAACGATGAAAGGGTCTTTTGTGATGCCAAAGATAGCGGGGATTGAATCTAAAGCAAAAAGGATATCTGTACTCCCTAATGCTAAAAAAACCAACAGCATGGGGGTGATCAACTTTTTACCATCGACTTTTGTAATCAGTTTTCCGCCGTCATAGGTTTCGCTGTATGGGAAAAACTTTTTCACTGTGCGAACGAGCAGGCTGTCTTTAAACTCTTCGTTATCGTCTGGTTTAATTTGTTGCCAAGCTGTCCAGATTAGCCAGGCACCAAAAAGATAAAAAACTCCTGCAAACCGCTCTATTACAGCTGCACCCGCAAGAATAAAGATAGCTCTAAAGAGCAACGCAACTAAAACACCAAACATTAGTGCGCGCTGTTGATATTTTTTAGGCACATTAAACCCTGCAATTATCAACACAAAAACAAACAGGTTATCTATCGAGAGGCTGTATTCGGTCAACCAGCCGGCTATAAACTCACCGGTAACTGTGATGCCGCCAACAAAATAAAGCGTTCCCGCAAAGACTAATGCCAAAGCTACATAAGCTGAAACCCATATAGATGCTTCTCGCATTGAAGGAATGTGTGGCCGTTTGATGATGATCAAAAGATCGACGATCAAAATTAGGGCAATAACTGTTAGGGATGTGGCTTCGAACCATACGGGTAAAATTTTTTGAGTCCTTTCGGGAGGCGGGTAAAACCCGGGCTACCGAAGGTCTCTCCCCAATTTCTAAAAGAAATTGCATATCACCGGTAAAACTATTTCGTTTTACGTATTGACGATGTGTATGTTTCGGGATACTCCCCTTCTAGAAATCCACACTACAGCATTATTGCGATACGAAATTATGGCGATACGAAAAAACCTCGCACATGGCGAGGTTTCGTTCGTGACCCCAGCGGGATTCGAACCCGCGTTACCGCCGTGAGAGGGCGGCGTACTAGGCCGCTATACGATGGGGCCCTAGTCACTCTTGTGCCTGCAATATGCACAGGTAACGCTGACTATTGTGTCACAGCGATCGTGCTAAACACAAATCTTAAGTTCTTGTTGCAAATAAAAGTGTTATACCAAGCGCAATCATCATTACTCCACCAACCCCACGTAGCGTATCGAGTCTGCCCGGTGAGTTCGCAAACCATTTTCTAGCTCCTGCCGCTAAAAACACCCAAGCGCCATCAGAGACGAAGGCTATTACTGTAAAAATGGCCGCTAAAACAACCATCTGTGTTACAGGGCTTCCTACTTTGAGGTTAATAAATTGCGGCAGAACGGCAATAAAAAAAACAATGCTTTTAGGGTTGGTAGCGCCCACTACAAAACCCTGTGAAAAAATTTTCCACCTTGGCTGATCTTTTAATTCTTCTTCACCGTGTGGTCTGTCTTTTCTGTGCCTAATTGATTGCACACCAAGATAGATTACATAAATCACACCCAAGTATTTGACTATGTTAAAAATTAGCTCTGAGCGCGCAACTACGGCACCAACGCCAAGGGCTACAACCACACCTAAGACGAAGCTTGCTACGGTGTTACCGGCAACGCTTGCAAGCCCTCCCCCTCTTCCGAACTCTAATGCGCGTGCAACAGAAAAAAGCACACTCGGTCCGGGAATAACAATCAGTATGAATGCAGCTACAGCAAAA
>DATJCC010000019.1:0-2423 GCA_035514995.1 Microbacteriaceae bacterium | reverse complement strand
GGGGCTTGGCAGTGTGATGTTGATCGTGGGTCTAGTATTTTTTGTTGGCATTCGCAGGAATGGGTTTGAATCATAAATAACTAAACACGCTAATCCTGTAGGTTAATCACTTGTGATTCCTTTGAGAGAGCTAGCATTGGGCTAAGACTGAGGAAATATCGATATTTTCTAAAGACCGACCCAATGCTAGCTTTTTTGTGGAGAGTAAATAGAATATCTGTAATCGACAGGCATGACAATTTAGCGGCTAAGTCAGGGTAAAAGCGGTAGGCTGTTAGATGGTGTGTTAGGGGTCTTCCCACACAATAAAGAATCTATGGAGCGCTGAAATTTGACAGACTTTCTTTCTACGCAAACTCGCACAGAGACCGATTCGCTCGGTAGCGTTGAAATACCCGCAGACGCCTATTGGGGTGTTCATACAGCTCGGGCGCATGAAAACTTCCCTATAGCCAGGAGGCCCATCTCGGTCTATCCAGATTTTATCCGTGCATTTGCTTGCGTTAAGCAGGCGGCTGCCAGGGCTAACCTTGAAATTGGGGTGCTTGACGCGAGACGCGCCGATCTAATTGATAGGGCCTGCGAAGATATTAAAACCGGGATGCTTATAGAGCAGTTTGTTGTTGGTGTTATTCAGGGTGGTGCTGGAACCTCAAGCAACATGAACGTTAACGAGGTCGTCACAAACCGCGCTTTAGAGCTTGGTGGTTATCAAAAAGGTGACTACTCAGAAATCCACCCTAACGACCACACAAACCGTGGTCAATCAACCAACGACACTTATCCCACAGCTATCAAAATTGCTCTAGATTTTTCTATTCGCAATCTGCTTGAAGAAATTGAACTTTTAGCTGAGTCGTTTGCGATGAAGGGGCAAGAGTTCAAGAACATCGTCAAAGTCGGTCGCACGCAAATGCAAGATGCGGTGCCAATGACACTAGGCCAAGAGTTCACCGCCTTTGCTGTGACACTTCGTGAAGAAGTTTTGCGTATTGAAGAGGCTGTTACGCTCCTGCATGAAGTCAACATGGGAGCAACCGCGATCGGAACCGGGATTAACACTGATCCAGGTTATAGAGAAGCGGTGATCCGCCACCTGCGCCACATAACTGAGCTAGATCTAGAAAGCGCCGGCGACCTAATCGAGTCGACGTCAGATACAGGTGTTTTTGTGACATTCTCGGGAGCTTTGAAACGTACAGCCCTTAAACTGTCGAAGATTTCGAACGACCTGCGTCTGTTATCTTCAGGCCCACAAGCCGGTTTTGGTGAGATCAACCTGCCACCAAGGCAGGCCGGTTCATCAATTATGCCTGGTAAAGTTAACCCTGTTATTCCTGAAGCTGTTTCTCAAGTTGCATACTCGGTTGCTGGCGCTGACGTCACAATCAGCATGGCTGTTGAATCTGGTCAGCTGCAACTCAATGCATTCGAGCCGGTAATCGCCCACTCACTTTTCCAATCAATCACCTGGATTGAACGGGCATGCCGCACACTCCGTGTTAACTGTGTCGATGGCATAACAGCTAATGAATCACATTTGGCTGACTTGGTTGCACGCTCAGTGACAGTGATAACAGCTTTGGCTCCTGTCATTGGCTACAATGAATCGGCAAAACTCGCCAAAGAGGCTCTAGCTACAAATGCAAATATTGCGGAGCTTGTGCTGGCAAAGGGTCTTCTCGAAAAAGAGCAGCTTGACGAGCTTTTAAAACCTTCTCGTTTAGCTGGTCTTACAACGGACCAAATCTAAAAACAATCAACAAATTTTGGGGCGTGGGCTCAGCAGGTGAGTTCGCGCCCTTAATTGTTGGTTTCTCTCATACACAGTGAGATATTAGCGAACCAATTTTTTCGATGCTCACTGTGACACGCGTGCCCGGTGCTAGGTAAAGAGGAGGTTTGCGTGAGCGGCCCGCTCCTCCGGGCGAACCGGTTACAATAAGTGTTCCCGGTTGCAGTGTGACACCTTCAGAGATCGATGAGATCAGGGAAGCGACGCTACGGATCATCGAAGCTGTTGTAGAGTCTTGCACGCGTAACTCATCAACATCGGTTGTTATCGCTAATGTTTGAGGGTCGGGAATCTCGTCTGCTGTCACAACCCAAGGGCCAACCGGTGTGAATCCATCAAAAGACTTACAACGTGACCACTGTGGTTCACGGAACTGGATATCCCGGGCAGTTATGTCATTAGTTATTGTGTAACCGAAAACGTAATCGAGCGCTTCTTCAGGCGAAACATCTTTTGCAGGTTTGCCAATAATTACACCTAGCTCACCCTCATAATCTATTTCAGTGCTTATGTCGGGGCGGATCTTTACGTTGCCTTGGTGTGCTGAAAGAGAATTAGGGAATAGAGTAAAAAGTACTGGCCCAGCATCGTTATCAAGTTTTAGCTCACTGGCGTGCTCGTCGTAGTT
>DATJCC010000018.1:0-3959 GCA_035514995.1 Microbacteriaceae bacterium | reverse complement strand
GCGACTAGGTTATCAAAAGCACGGGAAAATAGAACTTCCTTCAGGAATTACGATTTCTACTTTTTGGCGAGATCCTCAATAAAAATTTAATAATCATTAGTGACTTATTTAACAGCTAGTCTGAAGCTCACAGAACTGCACACTCAAAGCTGGGGTTGGTAGCCTAGAAAGCATGTCTTCTTCTGTCTCTATTCCTCTTTCAATACTCGATCTAGCTCCCGTCGGTAATGAGTCTTTTGGTCAGGCTCTGGGGCACTGTGTCGAGATAGCTGAACAAGCACAAAAATATGGTTACCGTAGAGTCTGGTATGCGGAGCACCACAATATGTCTTCGATCGCTTCAAGCGCGACAGCGGTGCTAATAGCGCATGTCGCTGCACATACTGAAACAATCGGTTTGGGCGCTGGTGGAGTGATGCTTCCGAATCATTCACCTCTCGTGATCGCTGAACAGTTTGGCATGCTGGCTGAGTTGCATCCCGGCCGCATTGATTTAGGGCTTGGTAGGGCACCGGGCACAGACGGAGCAACTTTTAGAGCTTTACGTCGCACGCATCAAGACGCAGATAACTTCCCTAACGATGTGATCGAATTGCAAAGGTATCTTTCTGATGAGATCCCTCGAACTGAGGTTAATGCCTACCCGGGACGCGGAACTGAGGTTCCTCTAACCATTTTAGGTTCAAGCCTCTTCGGTGCGCACCTAGCCTCACAGCTGGGGTTGCCCTACTCTTTTGCATCACATTTTGCTCCAGACGCTTTATTAGCCGCAGTCACCCACTATCGTGATAATTATCGGCCAAGTGAAAAACACCCTGAGCCCTATGTATCAGCAGGCATCAACGTGGTGGCCGCCGAAACCACTGCTCAAGCAGAAACCCTTTTTGAGCGCGTCAAGGTCGACAGGGTTAGACGCTTCTTATCGCGCGGGCGAGCAGTGCGCCTGACAATTGGAGAGGCAGAAGCACTCATGGATTCTGTTGCCGGCAAACAAATACTGCATATGATGAAACACACCGCCGTAGGTAGCCCAAACGAAGTGCGTGCGCAGCTAACAGAGTTCGCTAAGCACGCAAACATCGACGAGTTAATAACCGTGCATGCGGCTCCTACACATGCCGAAAGATTGGATTCAATTCAGTTAACAAACGACACCGAAAATAAATATCTTTAAGATTTTGATGCTCGGGCCTGAACACAATAACAGTTTGCGGGAGCTGTAACTACGTTATTCCGCTCCCGCAAAAAAGTTATTCAGCGGCTATGCTTCACATCTAATGGTGTGAAAGTTCTCTCTCCTAGCGCTTCTTTGTGCTCCCGATACTGCTTTGGAGTTAATCCCTGATCTGCTAACGCACGGGCACGTTCGGGGTAGCCAAAGACCTCAGGTATACCACCTGATTGTAGCTCTTGTATCGCACGGTGGCGTACTTCTGAGCCCGGGTGCACAAAGCCCTGTGGTTCATATTGAAACAAATTCCAGCACCAGGCGATCGCTTCGCCACGAGTGAATGCTACCCAGCGGCCAGTTTCGATTATTTGATTAGCATCTGAGAGCGTGCTGGCTTCTTCTATCATTTTCCAGCCAAAATCACGGCGTTCTAACTCTGCTCTTTCGTATTCACTTTGCGCTTCTACTTCTGCATGTTTAGCTACTCTATCGATAAGCTCAGCCAACTGCTTTACCGTCAATTTTGTAATGCCGTCAGGAGCCAGAAAAGCTATGGGAGAGTGCGTCTGTAGCACATCGGCAATCGCCTTCTGCACCAGAACCTCGTGTCTGCTGGGCGGAAGCACAACACTTTGGCGCAGCCCGATCTGCTCCCACCAAGCCGTGTTTGTTTCTGAGTAATTTTTTAAAGAAGGCATTTTAGGTGCCCCTTTCCGGGGCAACGCCCCATCGAATCTTGCATCACGATATTTCGTGAGCCCGTTCTTGCCCTGGGACACCCGGGAATCGATGGATTCGGGTTGTCGCGTGATCAGCCAGGTACTTACGATCACGACTCTTGAACGTAAAAGTGATGTTATCTGAAGATGACTAACCGCGCAAATGCATCATCAGCTAAGAACAACCATTTAAACACGTATATGGTCACTAGTTTTGGCGAATCATTACGACTTAATCATTACACCCAATCCGCAAAAGGTGCGTTATCGGTTGTGATGTGGAGGTATCGCTTATGCACATCGAATTAACAAAATTTTGCAAGGCTCACCGAAATGGACAGCTAGATTGGCAAAGATATTTTGAACTAAATTAGGAGTAAGTGAAAGAATGAAAATTGCAGGTAAAGTATTTGTCGTTACCGGGGGCGGCAATGGTATCGGCCGAGAAGTTGTGTTGGGGTTACTAGAACGTGGAGCTCACGTAGCTGCCGTAGATCTCAATGAATATTCTCTGGCGGAGACCGCAACCTTAGCGACCGCGGCTGCTAAACGACTTACAACTCACTCAATCAACGTAACCGATCGAGAGGGGGTGCTCGCTCTCCCTAGTGAGATTATTGAGGCGCACGGTCAGGTTGACGGTTTGTTGAACATCGCCGGAATCGTGCATCCCTTCGTGCCCATTGCCGAGCTGGATTTTGAGGCAATTGAACGGGTCTTCAACGTAAATTTCTGGGGCGTCGTCAACATGACAAAAGCGTTCCTGCCCGCTCTTATGAAGCGCCCCGAAGCTGCGGTACTAAACGTGTCAAGCATTGGCGGTTTCATCCCTGTTCCAGGTCAGGGCGCCTACAACGCAAGCAAAGCTGCTGTAAAGATGTTCACAGAGTCGCTTTACGCAGAGAGCTTTGGGACTAATCTCGCGGTAACGATCGTCTTCCCGGGTGGTGTTGGGACTTCTATCACTGAAAATTCTGGTGTCGACAAAGATATTCCAGGTAGTGACGACAAACCTACCAAGGGTTATAAAACAACTAGCCCAGCTGAGGCTGGCCGGCAGATCATCGAGGGCCTTAAGAAGGGCAGTCTTCGCGTGCGGATCGGCAGCGACGCAAAAGCGCTGGACCGGCTTACGCGTTTGATGCCACGCCGGGCAATCGAGATGATAGTCAAGGCTACAAAGCGGTTAGAAGGCTGATGCTCGAGACCTAAAACTTCTTACATCGGCAAAATGGGGCTCCAACTTTTTGGGTTGGAGCCCCATTTATTAGGAGCCGTGAGTTTAACCTTGTGGGTTTAGAACTGGTTCATGGTGTTGTCTTTGCCGCCAGCTTTGAGTGCTGCATCACCGGCAAAATATTCTTTGTGGTTGTCGCCGATGTCACTGCCTGCCATGTTCTGGTGCTTAACGGTAGCTATTCCTTCACGTATTTCGCGGCGCTGTACGTCACGTACGTATGTAAGCATTCCCTCTTCACCGAAGTATCCCTTTGCGAGGTTGTCGGTTGAAAGAGCAGCCGTGTGGTACGTCGGCAGTGTGATTAGGTGGTGGAAGATGCCAGCTCGAGCTGATGCTTCGCTCTGGAAACTGCGAATTTTATCATCAGCGAGTCGCGCAAGCTCAGTATCGTCGTATTCAACATTCATTAGGTCTGCTTTGTTGTATGCTGACATGTCTTTACCT
Organism: Microbacteriaceae bacterium; assembly: GCA_035514995.1. Taxonomy (GTDB): domain Bacteria; phylum Actinomycetota; class Actinomycetes; order Actinomycetales; family Microbacteriaceae; genus Leucobacter_A. The sequence goes on along the minus strand of DATJCC010000018.1, from coordinate 385 downwards.
TCTTCTTCCATCAGTTCATAAGCCTGCTGGCGGAAGTTCAATGTCCAGTTAAATGAAGGGCTGTTGTTGTAAACAAGTTTTGCGCTCGGAATCACTTCACGGATGCGATCCACCATGCCAGCGATCTGTTCAACGTGTGGCTTTTCGGTCTCGATCCACAAAAGGTCTGCACCGTTTTGTAGGGAGGTGATGCAGTCGAGCACGCAACGATCTTCGCCTGTGCCCGCTTTAAACTGGTAAAGGTTGCTTGCAAGTCTTTTCGGGCGCACAAGCTTTCCGTCACGTTTAATGATGACGTCACCGTCGCCAAGCTGCTGTTCAGTAACCTCTTCGACGTCTAAGAAGGAGTTGTATTGATCTCCAAGATCGCCCGGAGTCTTGCTGA
>DATJCC010000017.1:0-3888 GCA_035514995.1 Microbacteriaceae bacterium | reverse complement strand
GAGCGCGATAGACATTACCCGGTTTTGGACCGAAACCCTGGGAGTATGGAGCGGCCTTATGATTCATAGCGGAGGTCAAGAGCGTGCGGCCATGGTAGGCATACTCTAAAACTGCTACGCCAGGACGACCGGTATATTTGCGAGCTATTTTTACCGCATTTTCAACGGCCTCCGCTCCCGAGTTGACAAGAAGCGTGCGTTTAGCTCCAGCTCCGGGCATATGCTCAGCTAAACGCTCCGCAACCTCAACATATGGTTCATACGGTGTCACAGTAAAAAGCGTATGAGTGACACTACTCATCTGTTTTGTCGCTGATGCTACGGCATTAGAATTTGTGTGACCCATCGTCGTAACACCGATTCCGGCACCGCAATCTATGAACTGGTTGCCGTCAACATCTACGAGGATAGCGTCATGCGCGCTCTCGATATATATGGGAAGAAGCGTCATCACACCGGGGGGAACAACTCTCATACGTCGCTCATGCAGTGCCACAGATTTTGGCCCAGGAATGTCTGTGACTAGTTTTCGATCTAGCGTGGTATTCGTTGAATTGTCATGCTCAGTCATAACCATAATCTTACTATCATCGAAAGCACAAACGAATAGAGGCGATTGTTCGTAGAATAGAGACCATGGCTAAGAGCGACTCCTTTTTTATATCAACCCCTATTTTTTATGTGAATGATGCACCTCACATCGGTCACGCATACACTGAAGTTGCGGCTGATGTGCTTGCGCGTTGGCACCGACAGGCCGGTGACGACACATGGCTTTTGACAGGCACTGATGAGCACGGCCAAAAAATTCTACGCACAGCAACAGCTAACGGCTATGATCCACGTGCGTGGGCAGACAAACTTGTTGAAAACGCGTGGCGACCACTTCTAGAGCTCGTAAACATTTCAAATGATGACTTCATCCGCACAACAGAAAATCGTCATGAAAAAGGCGTTCAAGCTTTCTTACAGCAGCTTTACGACACTGGTCACATATATGCTGGAGAGTTTGAAGCGCTTTACTGTGTGGGATGTGAAGAGTTCAAACCCAAAAATGAAATCGTTGATGGTGAAGGTAAGTTTGAGGGGCAAAAAGTCTGTGCGATTCACTCTAAGCCGCTTGAACTGCACAATGAAAAAAACTACTTCTTTAAAATGAGTGCTTTTGGTGATGAGCTCTTAAAGCTTTATGAAGAGCGACCCGATTTTGTGCAACCTGCAAGCGCCCGAAATGAAGTAATCGCATTTGTGCAACAGGGACTAGATGACCTGTCTATTTCACGCACCTCGTTTGACTGGGGTATTCCAATTCCGTGGGACGAAGCCCACGTAACATATGTGTGGTTTGACGCACTGCTGAACTATGTCACAGCAACCGGATATGCAAGCGATGAAGCTAATTTTGAAAGGCGCTGGCCGGGCATACACATTGTCGGAAAAGATATTTTACGTTTTCACGCTGTGATCTGGCCTGCAATGCTTCTTGCCGCTGGGCTGGAGGTGCCAAAACACGTGTTTGCACACGGCTGGTTGCTTGTGGGCGGCGAAAAAATGTCTAAATCAAAACTGACTGGAATCGCACCAAGCGAAATTGTTGACACTTTTGGTGCCGATGCTTTCAGATACTACTTTATGCGCGCAGTCTCATTTGGCCAAGACGGTTCATTTAGCTGGGAAGACCTGCATCTGCGCTACCATGCGGAGCTTGCAAACGGCTTTGGAAACCTGGCAAGCCGAGTGCTCGCGATGAACGCAAAATATTTCGAGAAAAAAATGCCCGCTGCCACAGAGTTCACTGAAGCAGATAATAAAATTGTCAACCTTGCTGCTGAAGTAGCGCGGTTAGCAGATGAAAAAATGAATAAGTTTGCAGTGCACGAAGCAATCGCTGAGGTGTGGAAGTTAGTAGATACGCTAAACGGTTATATTACGGAACAAGAACCTTGGATGCTTGCGAAAGACCCTGCAAACGAATCACGTTTAGCGACAGTGCTTGCGACCGCAACAGAGGGTTTAAGGGCATTGGCGCAACTGCTTTCACCCATCATCCCCGAAGCGACAGCAAAACTTTGGGATGCGTTAGGAGTAAAAGAAACACTAGGTGAGCTTCTAGACCAGCCCCTTCGTGAGGCTGGTGAGTGGGGCCGTATTCCCGCTGGCACCGAACAGCAAGCTCTTGCAGTGCTCTTTCCGCGAGTTGAGCAGGAGTAGCTGAGTGATTCGCAAAAGAACCGACAACAAAGGTCGCGACTTGAGCTGGCCAGAGCCGCCTGATCCGCTACCTGTTGCGGTGTATGACAACCATACTCATATGGAGTTTGAAGACGGTCTCAGCAAATTAGACCCGATTGAGTCTTTAGATATGGCTGAACTGGTTGGCGTTAAGGGGGTTGTGCAGGTTGGTACCGACATTGAGACAAGCCAATGGGCTGTTGCGCTAGCCGAAAAAGATGAGCGGGTGTTGGCAGCAATCGCCTTGCACCCAAATGAGGCGCCAAAACTTGCGGCCAGAGGTCTGCTCGATGAGCACATTTCTGAAATTTCTAGACTGGCATCGCACCCAAGAGTGCGCGCTATCGGCGAAACTGGTTTAGATTTTTTTAGAACGAAAGAAGATGGAAGACAAGCCCAATTTGAGTCTTTCGAGGCACACATTGAGATCGCTAAACAAAAAAAGTTGGCGCTACAGATACACGACCGTGATGCGCATAATGAAGTAGTAGAAACCCTTTTGCGTGTGGGCGCTCCAGAAGGCACGGTGTTTCACTGCTTTTCGGGAGACGAAGAATTAGCTAAGATCTGTGCAGATCATGGCTGGTATCTTTCATTTGCTGGCACCGTGACATTCAAAAATGCTCCTGAGCTCAGAGCGGCGTTAAAGATCGCACCGGCAGAGCTCATACTCGTCGAGACTGACGCCCCCTTTTTGACACCCATGCCTTTGCGAGGCAGACCAAACGCTCCCTACCTGATGCCACACACCGTGAGGTTTATGGCGCAACAGCGCGAAGCCGATTTAGCAGAGTTTGCTACGCAACTGAGCGCTAATACGCTTAAAGTTTATGGTGAGTGGGAAAACAAAATTGTCTGAAACAGGTGGGGGAGTCTCAGGACTACTAGGGCCAAATGATGTGCGTGAACTCGCGGCCATGCTTGGAGTGACACCCACCAAAAAACTTGGCCAAAATTTCGTGCATGATCCGAATACTGTGCGCAAGATCGTGCGTTTAGCAGGGGTTAGCGAAGAAGACCGTGTGCTTGAGATAGGTCCCGGTTTAGGCTCACTGACGCTTGGAATACTTGAAACCGGGGCACATGTCACGGCAGTAGAGATTGACGAACGCTTGGCTGGGCAGCTAACTTTAACGGCAGAGTCAAAGCAGCCAAACTCTAAACTGTATGTGGTGCACGCAGACGCCCTCGAACTAAGTCCCTCACACCTTAAGCAGGGCGAAGATTCACCCCCAAACGTGCTTGTTGCAAACCTACCCTACAATGTCTCGGTGCCTATTTTGATGCACCTACTCGAGCTTGTTCCCGAGCTTGATAGGGGGCTCGTGATGGTGCAGGCTGAGGTTGGCATGCGCATAGCAGCAGGGCCCGGCTCAAAAGAATATGGGGTGCCGAGTGTTAAAGCGGCTTGGTATGGAGAGTGGGAATTTGCATCGAAGGTTAGTCGGCAAATTTTTTGGCCGGTTCCGGGCGTAGACTCGGTGCTGATCTCATACAAAAAATACTTTGAACCGATTGGGAGCGAAACGGAACGGCAGCTAACTTTTAAACTGATCACCCATGCTTTTGCGGGCAGACGAAAAATGCTTAGGCAGTCACTGCAAACAGTGATCGGAGCCGCTTCTAGCGAAGAGGCAGCCAAGATTCTTCAACAGG
>DATJCC010000016.1:0-1699 GCA_035514995.1 Microbacteriaceae bacterium | reverse complement strand
CGACGCCCTGAAGTTTGTTGGCAGGCCTACCTGGGAGGCGATCAGTCGCAACCCAGTGACAACGTCTGTGCATGAAGATGTTCCTGAGGTGCGTCATGTCGCCCTAGGCCAACGTGCTGACCTAATAATAGTCGCGCCCGCAACGGCTAATACAATCGCAAAGATGACCGCCGGAATCGCTGACGACCTTCTGGGTACAACGCTTCTTGCAACAAAAGCTCCCGTGCTTATAGCTCCCGCAATGCACACCGAAATGTGGGAACACCCTGCCACAAAACACAATATTGCAGTGTTACAAGATCGAGGCATTAAAATAATCGGCCCAGACTCAGGTCGCCTCACAGGTGATGATACTGGCCCTGGACGCATGTCAGAACCAGAAACTATCTTTAACGAGGCAGTTGCGCTTATATCTAAACGAGAAAGAGACTTTGCGGGTCTGAAAGTTTTAGTTACTGCTGGCGGCACACGCGAGCCAATCGATCCTGTGCGTTATATCGGGAATCGCTCTAGTGGAAAGCAGGGGCTCGCAGTAGCTGCCGCTGCTGCTGATCGTGGCGCAAAAGTTGAGCTGATCGCAGTAAACGTCGCTGAAGCTCTTCTCGATCCGCTGCGAAAAAATGCTCACATTACTATTACAGAGGTCGGCAGCACACAAGATTTGCAAAAATCGACAGAAGTAAAAGCTGTTGCAAGTGACGTTATCTGTATGGTGGCTGCTGTCTCAGACTATAGGGTCGCAGAAGTCAGTGACGGAAAGATGCGCAAAGAAGATTCTCAAACGGGTGAAGTTACCCTTACACTGACAGAAAACCCAGATATTTTGCGTGGGCTTGTTGATGCGCGAGCCAAAGACAGCTCTTTCAACCAACAAACTATCGTGGGGTTTGCTGCAGAAACTGGCTCAAGCATTGATGAAGTAGTAAACCGTGGGAAATCAAAGTTGGCACGCAAAGGTGTCGACCTTTTGGCTGTCAATACTGTTAGCTGGACAGAGGGCTTTGAAACTCCAGACAACTCTTTAACTCTGTTAGGTGTGGGCGGATCAGTGCTACAGCAAGTCACCGGCAGCAAAAGAGAAGTAGCAGAAGCGCTCCTCGATGAAATAATCAAGTCTCGCGGCTGAGCAGTTCACAATTGAGCAACCAGCAGTGAAACAAAACTAACGAAAGATAACCTGCGGATCAATAACCCGTGAAGCAATGACAATCTACAAATTGTTATCTACAGGTTGTGAAACAAGCGTGTTTAGGGGAGCATCCCACCCGGATGATCTTCAAAAATTAAAAGAGTTCGTGTGTTTTTAACTGCCGGCACTGACTGAATGTTTTCAAGCACTACCCGTCGCAGATGCCTATTGTCGCGGGCTCTCACAAGCAACAAAACATCGAACTCACCACCGACCAAAGCAATATGTTCGATCTCAGGTATCTCATTGAGTTTGGCTCGGGTCTCTTGCCAGTTCTCTTGTTCAATCGAGAGAGTCACATAGGCTGAAGCGTTTTCACCGGTAAGAACAGGATCGGTGCGCACCGTAAAACCCGTAATAACTCCGGAGTCAAGCAACCTCCGAACCCGAGTGTGAGCTCCCGCACGCGAAATATGAACTTCATTGGCGAGAGCGGTCATTGAGATACGCGAATCCCTACGCAGAACACTTAAAATTGAGCGATCCACTTCATCAATTTTCATACAAACA
>DATJCC010000015.1:0-38322 GCA_035514995.1 Microbacteriaceae bacterium | reverse complement strand
CTCATTGCACACGCTCGAATGACACCTTCTTGGCCACACATTGAAGATTTACACGGTCGCTCTTCATTAACTGATGATGAGTGCAAACGTTTGAGGGTGTTACTTGAAGACTGTGGTGCGAAACGTTTCACCGAATCTCTTATTGGTGACCAGCTTCGAGCATTCAATGAACTGCTCGTTGAGCACAACTTGTTAATCCCGGAACCGCTCTCAATTATTATTAGCAGACTGAGTTCAGAGCTCGAGGGGAGATTAGTTTGATCAGCACTCCCTCGCTTGATTTATATACAAACGCTTGCAACGACGCTGCCTCAGTTGTCATTTCAGCTTATTCCACTTCATTTGGCGCCGCTGTGAGGTTACTCGGTTCTCGGCATCGTCAGCATGTTCGAAACGTGTATGCACTTGTTCGGATTGCTGACGAGCTAGTCGACGGTGTTGCTACTGAAGCTGGTATAAATGAAACAGGTCAGTTACACGAGTTAGACGAGCTGGAAAGCCGCACCTACGAAGCAATTACTCTTGGATACAGTAGCGATGCCATAGTTCACGCGTTTGCTGTCACCGCAAGAAGCTGCGGAATTGAAAAAGAAATTATTACACCATTTTTCCAGTCAATGCGCACTGATATCTCGAGTGAGAGTCTAGATTTTAATAATGACACAAAAGTTCGATCATTCACCACAGAAGAGCACTCAGAATACGTTTATGGTTCTGCAGAAGTTATCGGTTTGATGTGCCTGCGTATTTTTATGCGTGATTCAAAAGTGAGTGAAGATGAGCGTACGCAACTTGAAAACAGCGCCAAACAACTTGGAGCTGCATTCCAAAACATTAATTTTTTACGTGATCTTAAAGACGATTCAAAACGTCTTGGCCGAGATTATCTCGGCGCAGAAAAACAACTAACTGACGCCCAACGACTCGCTTGGATAGAAGAAATAAATATGCAAATAGTCACTGCCGAAACAGCTCTACCAATTCTTCCAAAGGATGCGAGAAGAGCAGTCCGTTGTGCACTAGAGTTTTTTAAAGCTTTGACTCATAGACTTGAAAAAACTTCAGCAAGCCAGTTATACGAGCGAAGGATCCGCGTTCCTAACCCAATCAAATTTGCATTAGTTGCTAAAGCAAGTGCTCAAACCATTCTGGAGCGTGCGTGAATTCTAAAATTAGTGCCCAAAAGCATCAAACAGTAATTATTGGCGGCGGCATCGCTGGGCTAGCCACAGCCACACTTCTCGCCCGTGAAGGTCACCAAGTAAAGTTATTTGAGCGCGGGTCTGAATTAGGTGGCAGAGCTGCAACCATAAGCCGAGATGGTTTTCGTTTCGAGTTGGGACCTTCATGGTATCTAATGCCAAATGTTTTTGAGCATTTTTTTAAGTTAGCAGGAACATCTACAACTGAGCAGCTCGATCTTGTCACACTAGACCCTGGATATAGAGTTTTTGCTGAGCCATCGTCTGTAACGCCCAATCCCGTCCCAGTAACTGTGCCGTACGGTAGTAAGAAAGTTTTGAAGCTTTTTGATGAGTTAGAGCCTGGAAGCGCAAAAACTCTTGAAAGTTATTTAGAATCTGCCGCTGAAACGACACTAATGGCTGAACAATTTTTTCTATACAACCCTTTTACTAAGCTTTCTTGGATAGCTAATGCGCAGATTATCCTGAAGATCCCTACCCTAATCAGATTGCTTTTCACCCCGCTCGATCGTTACGTCGCAAAACGTTTTAAACACCCAGTTCTTAGACAAATTTTGGGTTACCCAGCAGTTTTTCTTGGAACTTCACCTTATGAAGCACCTGCTATGTATCACTTGATGAGTCAGCTCGATCTTGATGAAGGCGTTCTGTATCCGATGGGTGGTTTTACCGAACTAGTATCAAGGCTGGTGCGTCTCGCTCGAGACAACGGTGTTGAAATTGTAACCGAAGCAGAGGTAACCAAAATCAACACAGTGAAGTCTGGAAAGCGTTTACGTCGCCGGGCTCGAGCTGCAGGAGTTACGTGGCTAGATTCTGCTGGGACAGTCCATCAGGAACAGGCAGATACTGTGGTTTCTGCAGCAGATCTGCACCATACAGAAACGCGTTTATTGCCTACAAAATTACAAAGCTATCCGGAGTCATGGTGGAAGAAACAAGTGAGCGGTCCTGGAGCTATATTAATCACACTTGGTGTTGAAGGCTCGTTACCGGAGCTTCCCCACCATTCGCTATTTTTCGCGCGAGATTGGAAAAAGAACTTCGCCGCTATTTTTGGTGATTCACCACATATTCCAGAACCACCATCAATTTACGTATGCAAGCCAAGCGCTACCGACCCAAATGTGGCTCCTATAGGACACGAAAATCTGTTCATACTTCTGCCAGTTCCGGCTGACCCGAAGATAGGCGCAGCCGGTCATGACGACAAGCAGCTTTTACAAGTGTTAGACACCACAATTGATCAAATCGGCAAGTGGGCAAATATCGATAATTTCAGTGAACGAATTGTGTCTCGGGGAGTTACCGGTCCAGCTGAATTCAGCCAAAAATATCACTCCTGGCAAGGTGGCATGCTGGGACCAGCTCATATCCTCAAACAGAGCGCAATGTTTCGTGCGCAAAACGCTTCTCGAAGAGTCGCAGGGCTCTTCTACGCCGGTGCTACAACTTCACCTGGAGTTGGTGTTCCAATGTGTCTAATCAGCGCTGAGCTTGTTCTTAAACACATACGCCGTGATCATTCCCCAGGGCCGCTACCCGTTCATTCGGCAACCCCACAACCCAAGAAAATTTGATGAAGACACAGAAACCGCTCTCTCCCAAACTTAGCCGCACCGCCAAGTTGCTACGCACATTTGTGCCCGCACTCATAATACTCATTTGGTTTATAGGGGCTGGAATCGGTGGGCCCTACTTCGGGAAGATCGGTGAGGTGTCTTCAAATGACCCATCAGCATATTTGCCTAGTTCTGCAGAAGCAACACTTGTACAAGAACTCTTAAGCGAATTTCGTGATTCAGACGAGATACCTGCTGTAGTTGTAACGGTTGGTTCATCAAAACTAACCGACTATGAACTCGGACAGATCGACCAGGCGGTAGCATCCCTCACGAAATCTGTCGACGGTATAGGTGACAGTATTTCTCCTGTGATTCCATCAGAAGATGGAAAAGCTACTCAGGTGTTCATTCCAATCGACAGCAGTGGGCAAATCGATGAAACTGTAACTGAAATCAGTTCTATTTTAAATTCCAGTCTTCCAGACAGTCTCACCTCATATGTCACCGGCCCTGCAGGTTTCACTGCTGATTTGACGAAAGCCTTCGCCGGTATTGATGGGTTGCTTCTTGTTGTGGCTCTGCTTGCCGTCTTTATTATCCTTATTTTTGTTTACCGCTCACTGCTATTACCCATCGCTGTGTTATCAACAAGCCTCTTTGCACTGACAGTTGCTCTTCTCACAAATTGGTGGCTCGCTAAATTGGGAATAATAATGCTTTCGGGGCAAACTCAGGGCATTCTTTTTATTCTCGTGATAGGCGCAGCGACAGATTATTCGCTGTTGTATGTATCTCGGTTCAGAGAACAGTTGCGTGTCACAAATGATAAATGGTTAGCAACTCGAGATTCATTACGAGGCTCATTTGAACCTATTCTCGCATCGGGCGGGACTGTGATCGCTGGACTGCTTTGCCTCTTGTTGAGCGATTTAAAATCAAACAGCGCATTAGGACCGGTCGCTTCAATTGGAATAGTCTTTGCGATGCTCTCAGCGCTCACGCTGTTACCGGCTATCTTATTCGCATTCGGTAGAGCCGCTTTTTGGCCCCGTCGCCCTATATATGACCCGGTAGCCGAGGAGTCGGAGACCAGCGCCAAACAGGTCGGGGTTTGGGCACGGCTTGCTACAATGATCCGCACTAAACATCGACCGATTTGGATCATTACAACGATTGTTCTGATTGTTGGGGCAGCAGGTGCCACCCAGCTCAATGCTGACGGTGTGGCGCAATCTGAGCTTGTGCTTGGATCTTCGGAAGCTCGTACAGGGCAAGAAGTGCTCGGTGAGCACTTCCCAGATGGCTCCGGAAGCCCAGCCTTTGTTGTTGCACCTGAGAGTGAAATTGATCAGGTGTCTTCAATCCTCATAGCAAATACAGGTGTTGAAGGTGTCGCTATTGTGTCGAGTGAATCGCCAAGTGGAACAGCTCAAGTCACAGCTGACGGCATATCGGCTTTAGGGCCACCGGGTACACCTGCGCCAACACCTACAGTCGTTGCAGGAAGTGTACTTCTGCAGGCAACACTGGCTAACGCGCCAGACAGTAAAGAAGCTGAAAAAACTGTTCGTGATCTACGGGGTGAACTGCATGAGCAGATTCCGAATGCTTTTGTAGGCGGTGTTACTGCAACAGCAATCGATACAAATGATTCATCAATTCGAGACAGAACTCTCATCATTCCTGTGGTACTGATAGTTATTCTGCTCATATTGATGCTGCTACTACGATCTATTGTTACCCCTATTCTGCTTGTATTAACAACGGTCGTTTCTTTTGGAACTGCTCTGGGCGTCGCAGCTTTAGTCTTTAACAACGTGTTTAAGTTTGCTGGAGCCGATCCCGCAGTTCCGCTTTATGGTTTTGTCTTTCTGGTTGCGCTAGGCATAGATTACAACATTTTTTTGATGACTCGAGTTCGCGAAGAGTCACTTAAACACGGCACACGAGAGGGTATACTCCGCGGGCTCACAGTAACTGGAGGGGTGATTACATCTGCAGGGTTGGTGCTTGCAGCCACATTTGCAGCTCTTGCAGTTATTCCGATTCTCTTTTTGGTTCAAATTGCGTTTATTGTTGCTTTTGGTGTACTGCTAGACACTTTCATAGTCAGATCTTTCCTCGTCCCTGCTATCTCATACGATATTGGTCGGAAGATTTGGTGGCCTTCTAAACTTTCAAGGATGCAAGCATAGTGCCTAAAGCAGTTAACAACCCTCCAGTGATTAAGGTTTCACTGATTGAAAAGGCACGAAAACTACTTCGCGCAAAAAACTCGACGACTCAAGCAGGTTTCACAGCAGAAAGGATTCCAGCTCGTCTTTTTCGGCGGAGACCCATACTCATAGATGATGGTCCACTCCATGATGAGCACCGCAGGCAATTAACTAGGTTCTTTGCGCCACGCGTGCTAGCTGAAAACCACAGTGACTTCATTAATCAGACTGCTCGTGTTGCGATAAAAGACGCAAAAAAGGATGGTGAATGTAATGTTGAAGATGTCGCACTCTTGTATTCCGTGCGTGTAGCTTCACATATTGTTGGGCTCACAGAGGGCCCACCTCAAAAGTTGGCTCAGAGGCTTACAGAGTTTTTTCAACAGCCACCAGTAGATCACACTCTGCCTGATTACGGTAGAACCCAAAAACAGTGGATTCAAGCAGCAAGAAATGCACTCGGTCCGCTTATTAAATTCTACTTCGCAGATGTGAGGCCAGCCATTAAAGCTCGAAAGAAACAACCCCAGGACGATATCATCAGTCATCTGATCGAACGTGGGTTCAGGTCGAGCGAAATACTTATGGAGTGTCTCACTTACGGGACTGCCGGTATGGTTACAACCCGTGAGTTCATAAGTATGTGCATGTGGCGGATGCTCAATGATAAAGATCTGCGAAATAAATTTCTGCAGGGAGATTCTTCAACACGAAATAAAATCCTGCACGAGATAATTCGTTTAGAACCACCAGTAGGTCATCTGTACAGGCGGGTGCAAAAGAAATCAGATGCTTGCCCATTTGAGCCTGGCTCTCTCATAGATATAGACGTTCGAGCCACGAATCAAGATCCTATACTTTTTGGAGATGCCGCCGAAAAGATTTGTCCATCACGCGATCTTACCCCAGCTGAACGACCAGGTTTGAGCTTTGGTGACGGTGCTCATCGATGCCCAGGATCATGGCTTGCCATGCTAGAGACTGAAGTGCTTCTATTAGAGTTTTTACAGGCAGATCCTCAGGTCTTAAACGAGCCAGATTTTGGTTGGGACTCACTCATTCAGGGGTATCAGTTACGCAACTTCATTGTTGCTTTTCCAAAACTGTAGTTACTTTTCCGAGCCTAGCTTCTGTCGTTAGCCACGCTTCGGTCGTTTCTTCATCAAATTCCTAAGCCCACGAGGCCATTTGTGACGTGAAGCTATCGGCACACTCCACAAATCGTGTCCAGCAACACCCCATAAGTTCAGCAGGTTATTCGCAGCCATCCAACCAGTTGTGGCAGCACGTTCCATAAGAGCAATTGGAAGGTTGCAACGGACCCAATCTCCAGCAATCACTAATCCGCTGAATGGAGTGTGCACAGTTGGTCGGTCAACCCAAGGTCCAGTTCCAATCAGACCGCAGTCCTGCTCAACGAGCATTTCTTCTGCAATGAACTTACAGTCTTTAGTCTCGGGGTACACTCGCTCTAGCTCTGCAATCAGTTGCTCCCGAAGAGCAGCAGAGTCGCCATTAACAAGCTCATTTTCAGGCACTGCGTATGCATGTAACTCTATAACGCTACCACCGTGTTTCTGGGCCCATTGCTTCGCACCCAATTCAAAACGCTCTAGCAGGCTAATGTTGTCAAGAGGCCCGAACCCAGCTGTTCCTAGAAACGGTGGACGATCGGCGTTTACAGACTTATCTGTCCATATGCGTAGTACAGCAAAAGGTGGTGCCAGCTTTACCCCTGATATCTGCTTTTCTGCCCAATCACCGCTCAGATCTGGTGAGGCTGTAATAATCTGTGGTGTTGCACTGGGCCCTGCTGCCAACACAACAGCATCTGCAGCTAGTTGAGTTCCGTCAGTTAAACTCACATTCCAAGTATTGTTTTTATTTGATTTCACTTCTGAAACACTAACAACTGAATTGGTTAAGAAAGTTGTACCAAGCTTTTTCAAAGTTTCTGCAAGCGGGTCCCATAGAGAAGTGTCGAAATCATCGCGGGGGACGTCAAACAGCAGCCCCTCTGCTGATCCGAGAAAATACGTATGGAACATCGCAACAAGTTCACCAGCAGAAAATTCTTTAGGGTCAGCGAAGAAGCTTCGTGCAAATACTTCAAGCGCAAGATGTCTTGCCCTATCTGGGAATTTCAAGCGATCAAGAAACTCTGCTGCACTTTCGCCGTCATAAGTCGAATATGTACTTGGAAAATCAACATCAAGCATTGAAAGAGCAGCGTCGATATCAACTTTAGCAATATCTTTTGCCCTAAAAGTTGGGCTTTGTGCGACAAACTTTATAAAGTTCCACGGTGGTGTCCTGGGAATCTTTGCAAATGAATCACGGTCGCCGTTGACGCTCACAACTGGATAATCAGAAAGAGGAACTAATAGATCTTCAAGCGCGCCAGCACGCTTAAGCAACCCTCTGAGGTTGTAATACTGACGAAAAAATGCATGAAAGCCTCGGCTCATTGTTATATTTCCGGCATCGTTTTCTGTGTTCCAAGCTCTGACCCTCCCACCTAGCTCGTTTTCAGGCTCTACTACTGTGACATGAACCCCACGCTCGGCTAAACCAACTGCGGCGGCCAGACCGGCTATACCTCCACCAACAACTACAACTTTTTTGTGTCCAGTTGGTTTCTGGGTGCCACGATGAGCCGGAATTTTTATAGCTCTTCTATCACGACCTGGTAGTTGATCACGCATCTGCATTGTTCCGTTTCTTTTTCAATTCACCAGTGTGTTTCCAAATAATTAAGGTTAGGGTGACCATGGCAAATCCAAAACCAAAATCTTCGATGGGTATATCCCACGGCCAGCGCACACCCAGCATGCGCGACGGATCATAAATAACTATGGGGTTTGAAAGTTTCGTCAGCCAACCATCTACCAGTATTTGAAATGAAAAAATGATCACCATCGAAATCCAATACTGTGCTTTTCGAAACAGTCCTGTGCGCAACCAAAATAGTTCGATCGCAACGACTACCCCAATTGTCAGGATTGTAGCAAGAGTGTATTCAGGCATCATTCTCACCTTTTTTCACTATTTTGCGCATGAAGGTTAAGACTCGACCAACGGCTTCGTAGGTGAGTAGTGCACATATTGGTATGACTAAAAAGAACACAAGTTCTTCTAAAGGATACTTGAACGGTAGCATTACGCCAGTTGTGAAGAGTAAACTGTAACTCCAGAAATCGTATTGAATTGCAACTATATCCCAGATAGAAAATAATATTGCGGTGATAAGAACTGCCTGGACAAGACGTAGTGGTTGTCTGTATACACGAGCACCCATCAAAAGTTCGAGCGGTAGAGTAATGAGTAAACAACCTGCCATTAAAAATAGGTATTGCCATTGGTCAAGCTCAGGCGTCATGCGTGCCCTCTCTCAGAGTAATTTTCTCTCTTTCAGTGCCAAAACTTTCAGTGCCAAAACCACAGCTCTAGATCAACAATGTTCTAGCACATACAAGCCTAACCAACTTCTAGAAGATAATTATTATTTCTTTTTTATCTTGCCTATCTTTTCACAGAGCTATAAATAGCTTAAATAGCGTTCAAAGATCTAGCTGCCAACACGAATGTTTCTGATGCTAATACTTTCAAAAAGTGTTTTAAATACTGCGGACTCCGCCAGAGGTAACGGGATCCGCAGTATTTTTAATTAGCTTTTAGCGCTTTTTCAAGAGCCTTAACCAGCTTGGCATCAGCCTCACCGTATGCTGCCCAGTCTCCGGCCTGCAAAGCAGCGTCACGGTCACTTATGGCTGCACTCATATCTTTCAGCGCTCTCTTAAGCTCGTCAGATTGGGTGCCACTGTCTTCTGTTTCTATTGGCTCTCCGTCTTCACCAATTTCAGGAACAACATCGTTATCACCGGCGTTTGCACCAGAGTCACCACCAAACAGAACATCTAGAGCGTCATCAAGAGTGTCTTCAAAGGCTATTTCGTCGCCGAATGACACCAAAACTTTCTGAAGAATTGGATAACTAGTTCCAGTCGAAGCTCGCACAAACACTGGTTGCACATAGAGTAGCCCGCCACCAACAGGCAGGGTTAGCAGGTTACCGCTAATCACCTGGCTCTCGCCCTGCCGCAATAGGTTCAAAAGTCTAGACACTTCAGAGTCAGTTGTGAAACTGTTTTGAACCTGACCAGGGCCAGGAACCGTATTCCCCTTGGGTAATACAAGCAGTCTAAGCTCCCCATAAGTATCAGCTACTTCACCAGCCTTGTTACCAGCATTGGAATTAGCTGCGAGATAACCCGTCAGAATATCTCTAGATCCTTCACCCTGTGCATCTGGGATGTAGGTTGAATAGATTGAAAAGTTTGGGTCTACGTTTTTGCCTGCCGCCAACGTTAAGTAGTAGGGAGGCTGTGGAAGAGCGTTTGATCCTGGAGCTTGAGCAGTGTTAACTGGGTTGTTAGGTGTGCGCCAAGCATCTTCACGAGAATAAAAGGCCCCGCTATCAGTAACGTGGTACTCACCTAAAACCTGTCTTTGCACCTTAAACAGATCGCTCGGGTAGCGCACATGGCTCAGCAAGTCGCCACTCATCTCAGACGCAGGTTTGACAGTTGCTGGGAAAATACTACTCCAAGCCTTAAAGAGTGGGTCTTCGTCGTCCCAAGCATAAAGATTAACGCTTCCGTCATAAGCATCGACGGTGGCTTTCACCGAATTACGTATGTAGTTGATGTTATTAGGAAGCGGACTCATGCTTGGATTGTCGGCATCTACAATTGCTTGGTTGAGATTAACCGTCTCAGCATATGGGTACTGCGAAGAAGTCGTATAACCGTCAACAATCCACACAATTCTTCCATCAACCACTGAAGGGAAAGGTGTTGAGTCAATGGTTAAATAGGGAGCAACTTTCTGCACCCTGTCAATCGGATTACGCTCATAAAGAATCTGTGAATTTTTGGCTACTGAGCCAGAAAGCAACACCTCAACATCTTGAAATTTGAGTGCGTATATCAATTTTTCAAATACAGATTTCAGAACTGGACCACCTTCTCCTGAGAACGTAGTCATGTTTTGAGGACCTTCTTCTACAAGAGGCACATCTGCAACATCGTCTTCAGGAATTGCATCTTCTGCAGGAGCATCAAGTTCGTTAGGTGCTTGCTCATCCACATCTTGCAGTTCTTCATCGGTTATTATCACGTCTTCTTCTAACATGATCTGGTCATCGTTTTCAAGATCAATCTCGGGCAGAGCTACTTCATCTTCTGTTAGTACTGGCGCTCCGCCATCATCTGCTGGAAAATCTAATTCGATATCGTCTGTTCGGTCACCGCCAACAATGGAATATGGAGGAGAGTTTAAACCGAAATAAACTCGTGGCTCGAAATCACCGAGCTTACCTTTACTTGGGATCCCTCCTTCAATAAAGACCGGCTGACCATCGAGTGATCGCTGGTTGCCGTAGGCCGCGACCAGTCCATAACCGTGAGTGTATACCAGCGTCTGGTTCACCCAACCTGGCTGCCTAGAAATATCAATATCACGCACAGCAGAAACTGTATCTTCAACTTTTCCATCGATCTCATAACGGTCAACGGTCAAAGATGTCGGAAACTTATAGTACTGCCTGATTTGTTGTAGCTGAGCAAATGTTGGAGAAATAATCTCAGGATCCATGATACGAATATTGGCGGTTGTAAAGGCGTCATTGCGCAGTGCTCCTGGCGTCGCATCTGTAACCGCATCATACCTTTCAACCTCCACACTGTTAAGACCAAAAGCGTCTCGTGTGGCGTCTATATTTCTTTGCAAATAAGTGGCTTCTAAACTCTTTTCATCTGGGTTTACCTTAAACTCTTGAACTGCCCAAGGGTAACCAATGCCCACTACTAGGCTCGATACGATTAGTAGCCCAGTTCCGACAACCGGTGCCTGCCATTTTCCGGTTATTGCAGCTACGATGAAAAGCAAAGCTACCAATACAGCAATCGCAGCCATTATCTGCTTAGCAGGAATTATGGCGTTCGCGTCTGTATAAGTAGCTCCAGTAAATAGCCCCTGTGAATTACTCATGAGCTGGTATTGGTCTAACCATAGACTCACTCCCTGCAGGGCAAGATAAAGAGCTGCAAGAATACCGGCTTGAACACGGGTGCCCTTTGAAATTCGCACCTCTTTGCCGGTGAACTGGATTCCCCCATACAAGTAACTCGTTAGTGCGGTTGCTATTAACGAAATCAATAAAACAGCTGATATAAAGCTAACCAGTCCGTGCAAAAAAGGCAGATCGAACAGGTAGAAAGATATATCAAACCCAAATTGTGGATCGGTCGTACCGGTTTTGCTTCCATTCAGCCAGAGTAAGGCTGTTTGCCATGATCCTGCGGAGGTTAATCCAGCAAATATGCCAAAAATAATCGGTACTAAAACAGTAAGCACCCGGCGGAGAGGGTCGATTACCTCTTGATATCGATCTAACTGGGCAGACAGTCTCGCATAAACCGGTCTAGTTTTATATGCAATTTCAATTGCCAAATACAGTGGTACCGACATGCCCAAAAACCCTGCAAGAAACATTGCCCCAATTGCGATCCACTGGGTTAAAAGCACGTCGAAAAACCCGACCTGTCTAAACCACAAAACATCAGTCCAAACTGATGCAAATCCTAAAAATACTAAAACCAATGCAACAACCGCAATAATTGTCACTGCTAATGGCGATAGTTTGCGTGGAGCTGCCTGTGTTTGATTTGTTGTGAATTCAGTCACTCTATCTCTCATCTATTAAGACATTTGGCGCACACTAAAGTGTGCAGACTGCTGTCAAGCCTACCCATAACTCCTGGCAAGAAGCTCATCACATGCTACAAAATTTGATACTAGGCTCTTTCGATCAAAATCAGAAATAGCTGCAATGGCTTCACCCACCGTTTTTATTGGCACAATTGACATATTTGTTGGAAGTTTCTCTGGGAGATCTTTGCAATTTGTTTCTGGCAGAAGAAACAATTCTGAGCCGGCCCGTTTAGCCCCCCACAACTTTTGGGTTACTCCCCCAATTGCACCTACGTTACCTTCATCATCGACTGTTCCTGTGCCACTAACTGTAAGTCCGTCAGTAAAATCACTTTCGGTTAAAAGCTCATAGATTGCTAAAGCAAAAACTAGTCCTGCACTCGGACCACCTATCCCCTCCAAAAGTATGTCCACTTCTACCGGGAATTCATATTCTGTTTCTAAGAGAACACCGATAACCGAACGGTTTGAACCATCAGAACCACCCGTTTCAACTTCAATATCGATAGTTTTGTTATCACGGAGCACTTCAAACACCACGGTTGATCCGACGTCTAAGGCTGAGATATATTCTCGCAAAGCTTCGTTTGATGCAACAGGGTCACCGTCAACAGTCAAGAACAAGTCACCATCTTGAAGCAATCCTGCAGCTGGGGCATTTGGTAGCACAGAATTCACGATCACATTGGATTCAAACTCTTTGTCGAGTTCTCTTAGTGCTGCAGCTATAGCGTTTTTCTGTGAATTTTGCATCATTAAGGCGTTAAGCTCGTCCCGTTCATCCACTCCAACGCCCTCACCAAACACGGTATCTAACCTCACAACGGTTTGTGTGGGGTCAAACAGTGTTGGAAAAAGCGTTAGCCATCCAAGCCTGTTTTCGGGATTACCAACAACCGAAACAGTCAAAAGTCGAAGCTCACCTGAACCTTCAAAAGTTTCTACGCCAGATACAGTCACAACGGGTGAGACTTCACCAGAAATATCTATACTGCCAAGCGTATTGACAGTTGGTCCCGGCCTTTCTATCAAATACGGAGAAGGAACCCACAAACCTAGAACAAGAATGATGAGAACGCTCAAAGCAGCGGTTAATTTCTTTTTAGTCATGATCACCTTAATAGTTCCATGTTTACTGCTTTAAAAATAAATACTGTTCGCAATGGGCGCAACACAATATTCAAAATATCAATGGAAACTTGAGCTTTGCCGAGTAGCGTTGCAATTATGGCTAGTGATAACCCTATGGATAATGATGATGCGAACGGTTTTGACTTTAATCGTGAATTGGAAAAAATTCTACGTGAATTCCTTTCAGGTTCAAATCCAGACAGTTTGAAATTTCTGACAGAGGGCACCCAAGGCATGCCTGGTATCTCTTTTGACCCCAGTTCGCTCGGGCAAATATTTTCCATGTTTCAATCTGGAGCAAATACTTCTGCAGGTGCAACGGGAATAGACTGGTCTATTGCGCGTAAAACGGCCATTGACGTTGCTAAGGAGCGCGCCAAGCCGCAGGATGTGCCGCAGCTGAACGCAACTTTTAGCACTGCATCTTTGTGGGTTGACGAAGCCACTGTCATTGGCGCCTCTGCGGTAGCTCCAAAGGAGATTACCCCCGTCGAGTGGGTGCAAGTAACAATTGACACTTGGATAAAAATAGTCGAGCCTGTAGCTGAAGCTATTTCTCAAGTTTTACTCGAAACTTTTGAACAACAAGTACCTGAAGAAATACAGTCCCAACTTTCAAATATTTCAGCGATGATTACTAAAGTTGGCGGATCGATGTTTGCGCTGCAGCTTGGCCAGATTGTTGGCAAGCTGGCAACTGAAGTAATTTCCGGTGGCGATGTGGGTATTCCTTTAACTGCCAAAGAGAGCCACCTAGGCGGAACCTTGATACCCGAAAACATACCAGCATTTCTTGACGGCATCTCTCAGTCTGAAACTGAAGTGCTTCTTTTTTTGGCAGCTAGAGAGCTCGCCTATGCACGCCTGTTTCGACACTCTAAATGGCTCGATTCTCATGTTGAAGCGATAGTTCGTGAATATGCCGCCGGCATCGAGATTGACATGGAACACTTTCATGATCTCGCTTCAGAATTTGATCCCTCAGACGCTAACAATTTGCAAGAGTTGATGCGAAACGGATCTTTAATCCCACCTAAAACACCTCGGCAGGAGGCTGCACACGAAAGGCTCGAAACTCTTATTGCTTTAGTGGATGGTTGGGTTGATGTTGTTACAATTAGCGCCACCAATCGCATTCCAGGTTCCCCGGCTATTGCTGAGATGATGCGTAGACGTAGAGCTACAGGTGGGCCATCAGAGCGGGCTTTTGCAACACTAATTGGTTTAGAAATGCGGCCGAGGAAGCTGCGAGAAGCTTCGGTTATGTGGCAACTACTTGAAGAAAAGACAGACATTTCTACACGTGACTCGCTTTGGGCTCACCCAGATCTTCTACCGACAAAAGAAGAGATTGAAAACCCAAGTTTGTTAGTTGCAAGAGTGCAGGGAAAACACCTTGACGACGGTTCAGAAAATATAAATTTTGATCAGGAGCTGGCGAAACTCTTAGAAGATAATAAAGATCAAGACGATAATCCTGAGAAATCTTAAATAAGTTTTTCCGTTAACAACTCATGACAGTTCTTGGCTCTTTGTTAAGAACAGCAAAATACAAAAGACCTGCTCCAATATGGTTTTATGCAAGCAGATGTTTTCCTAAAGATCCGGAAAGAAACCCCTCTAGTAACTAACGACAATAATGAGATACAGTTCGGCATAGATGAGGCTGTTCTTAAACTTTTTAAACCAACTCCAAAAGAACAGCATCTACTGATGATGCTACAAAAAGGGACTACTTATGGAGCATTAGTCGAAACCGCTAAAAATTTGACGTTTAATGCAGAGGCTATAAGCAATTATCTTTCGAAGTTGCAACCTATCCTCGAAATCACGCGCCACAAAAAGGTTTCAGTCAAGCCTGTTCTAACTATTTTAGGAAGCGAGCCAGCAACAACTTTTCTCGCAAAACATTTTGTTGAAAATCGCTGGCGAGTTTTTATCGGAGAAGGCAAGAGTTTTTCTCACTCGCAAATAATAATAGCTGCAGATCGTTACGCGCCAGACATAAAGAAGCATAGAAAGTTTCTATTTGCAGATCATAAAGTTATACCTATCGTGTTTAGCGATCAATCAGTGTTAGTCGGGCCTGTAATAACGAGTGACACACAATATGATATTTTCGAGTCTAGATGTCTCGACGACAAAAATGACAAATTTGCATTTTGGGTTAGCCAAGTTTGTCACCAATCCGCAGCTACAGAAACCACTTCTATCATGACAATTGTTTGCGGATTAATTAGAGAGCAGTTAGATAATTTTTATAGAAACTCGAATAATGAGATAAAGATATTTTCGTTATCAAAACCTGCAACAGCAAATTTAACGATCAAAGTTGAAGATATGTCTAATAGCTTAGAACTCCAAGAAGCTAGTTAGAGCTAAAAATTGGAATCTGGGCTTCAGCTAAGAACCTGGAGGGATATTTGGTCGATTTTCCAGATCCTGAAATCCTCAGTTCCAGCTGGGCACGAGTGATAGCGACATAAAAAAGTCTGCGTTCTTCATCAATCATTTTTTTAGTTTTTGCGTAGCTAATGGGGATACCTCCCTCATTAGCACCGGCTATCCAAACAATTGGCCATTCCAAACCTTTTGCGGAATGAATAGTTGAAAGTGTTACCGCTTCAAAGGTTGGTTCGTGGTCTGTTTTGCTACGCCTGAGAAGCTCATCACTAAACTGTCCAATTGTTGTTTTTTTAGGCATCTCATCTACTAGATGCAGAAGAGCACCAAGCACTTCCCAACGTTCCCGCTCATTCGTTCCACTTTGTGGTGGCTTTGAGGACCATCCTTGCCCTCTAATAACATCGCTTACAACTTGAAAAACTGGTCTGTCGTCAGGGGTCAGTGCTTGTGCGCGTATCTCCATAACAGCTCTCTTAACATCGGCTCTTTCAAAGTACCTTACGCCTGCTTGCACCCTTAAACTCACCCCACGATTTTTCAGTGCTTCTTCGAGTTGTAGGGACTGTGCATGAGAGCGATAGAGTATGGCGATGTGTGAGGCTGGTGTTCCTTTTTTAATCTTGTTTGAAACAGAATTAGCTATTGCTTCAGCTTCTTGTTTTTCACTCTCAAACCATTCAAAGCTAGGAGAAAACTCTGCTCCTTTACTTCTAGCTCGAAGTTGGAGTGCCCCAGGTTGTGCTTTCATAAGGTTATTTGCAAGTGTCAAAATTTCGGGTGTACTACGGTAGTTAGCTTCAAGTCGAAACTCTTTTGCTTCGACAAACTCAGAAGTGAAGCCACGTAAATATTCGCTAGAGGCTCCCGCAAAAGAATATATAGTTTGGCTCACATCACCAACAACGCAAATGTCAACGCGGTCACCCAGCCAAGTCTTTAATAGTGCATGTTGCAGAGGCGACACGTCCTGATATTCGTCAACAGTAAAAAACCGGTACTTTTCTTGAACAGTGTCAGCAACGCGCGGCTCTTCACGAAGCATCCCTGTAAGAAGCAAAAGTACGTCTTCAAAATCAATCTGTATGCGATCTTGTTTTATTTTTTCATAAAGGTTATGCACATCAATAAGTTGCGTGCTTTCAAGGCCTGCTACTACACCTCGCTCAGCTAGCTTCTTCTCATATTGATCAATCGTTAGCATCGATACTTTTCGCCACTCGATCTCGGCTGCAACATCTCTGAGAGCTTGACCATCAAGAGTAATATTTATCATCGATAAGGATTGGTTCAGTATCTGGAGCTTCGAGTTGATAATTCTCGGTGTTTCTCCTCCTATTGTTTGTCCCCAAAAATACCCAAGTTGTTGAAGTGCAGCACCATGGAAAGTCCTTGGTTGAACTCCTTGCACGCCCAGGTGGTGCAAACGTTGTTGCAACTCTCCAGCAGCTTTTTTGGTAAAACTAACCGCCATTACACGTTCCGGAGCGTATGTGCCAGTGTGCACTCCATGTGCAATTCGGTGGGTTATTGTGCGTGTCTTGCCTGTTCCCGCTCCTGCCAAGATTGCTACCGGTCCACGAAGTGCGCTAGCTGCAGCACGCTGTTGCTCATCGAGTTCAGCTAGAACAGATTCGCTTTGCTCCATAAATTCAACTCCTCCTGCAAACAAACGGCAGCTTATACGCGTGGCAACTCTAGACAAACCTTTTGATTGTTTAATCTAGATCACATGGCACCACATTCTTTAACTTTAGCCGCGTTAGCGACCTCGGCTATATCTGGATTGACGGTTTCTTCGTACAGTCAGCTCAAACATTCCTCCTCTGGAAAACTGAGTGTCTTAATAGAGACCAACCTTGGATCATTAAATGTTTCTGTTCCAACCAATGTATCCGAAGAAATACGGCAATCTAAAGAAATTCTCAGCCTCACTGCTTTATCTAAGAGCGCACGTTTGATGCTACCTTTTGATGTTCCGCAACTTTTGGGAATTGTCGGTTACAAAGATACTAGAGCAACTGTCAGTTCATCTCTTTCAGGCAGGCTCCTCTCAGAAATTGAATCAGAAGTTGAATTACGACATTCACAGATAGCTGAAGCCATTGCTGCAATTCACTCTCTACCCTTACAAATTGTTTCAAATGAAGGTTTACCTTTTATGTCGGTAAGTGAAATCAGAAAGCAGACCCTAAAAACTCTTGACCGTGCACTTGAAAGTGGTCTTGTACCTGAGATAATTAACGATCGCTGGCGGAATATCATTTTGAACGACAGTCTTTGGGACTTTAGTCCCACTGTTGTGCACGGGAATTTAGACGAAGACCAGCTACTGTTCGCTGAAAACACACTAACTGGAATTACTGGCTGGGAAGATTTGCAAGTTTCTGACCCTGCAATAGATTTTTCTTGGACAGCGAATTTACCTTACGAAAAAACACTCCTTTCAGAGTATGGAAAAAAATCAAGCTCTATAGATCTCAACTCGTTAATGAAACGAGTACGATTTTGGCAGGAGTTTGCAATCGCCAAATGGCTTCTTCATGGCGTTGATATGCATAACAATGAAACTGTTAAAGACGCAGTATTGTTATTCAACGAGCTTGTTGATTATGTTAAACAAACCCCAGCAGATGGCGTAAGCGAAGTCTCTCCCGCATCTAATGCAGAAGAGGTACTCGATCAGGTTCCCGAAAATTTAGATAAAAGTTCTGACACTGCGGCTTTTGAATCCCTCGAAGAGGATCGATACTTTGCATCTGAAAACGATTTTTCCGAAGAAGCACAAGCAAGCACAACAGTTTCAGATTCCAATAATCAAACTGAACCAATAGCAGACCTTAATACCAACTCAGAGACTAAAAAGTAACTATCGGTTATTGTTTTGAACCGACTTCAACCACATTTCTTCTAGCTCTTCGAGTGTCTTTTTTTTGTTCAACTCGATAGTTTCATTTGTGCTCACATAAAAGAGGATGGCCTCAATTTTTTCTGCAGAGATCCCTGCATACATTGCATATGCATGCCGGTACAGGTCTAATTGTAGAAATCTTTGTTCTTGTTCTTTTTTAGTTTTTGGCGGTCTTCCTGTTTTCCAATCAATAATTTCAATCTCATTTTCTATTTCATACACTGCGTCTAGTTTGCAGATAATGCGCCTGCCAGCAAACGGTAAAGCAATTTCAAGTTCAACAGCTAAGGGATTGTATTCTGACCATCTCGATTTTTCAAAGTTAGTGATTAGATCATCAAGCGCTTTTTGATCTTCAGTTTCTTCAATGTTTTGTTCAAATTTGAATTGTTCCAGATCTAGCTCTAATGCAGTGCCAAGGGCGGTGGTCGTTCTACGCTCCACCCACTCATGAAAAATGTTTCCTATCCGAGCCTCTCGGAATGGTTTCTTAGGGACGGGTCTAGTAAATTGTAAAAGTGCTTTAACGGGATCATTTATATACTCTTGGAATCCTGAAGCGTTCATCCGCTCAGGAAGTCTTGTTGGCTGTTTAATGTGGTTATTATTTTTTGCATCAGCCAACAGTATTTTTATATAGGGGTTCGCCACATCGTCGATGCTTAAGTTCAGTTTCTGTTTAGACTTCACAAGCAAAGCCGCCTGTTCAACTGCAGGTCTGCGCACCCCCAGAGGGTCATACGGCCAGATAAGTTTTTGGGAGTTCTCGTTTTCTGGGAGCTCATTGAACTCGCTTGCATCTGGTAATGATCGATTTTCAAAGTTTGCTATAGTTTCTTTTAATATCGGAGAGGGTATACTAGGTTTTTTAGTTTTGGCCCAGAATGTGCCGCTAAGGAACAGATCTTTTTTTGCTCTAGTTACTGCTACATACGCTAGCCGTCGTTCTTCAAGATCGTGCTCTGCACGCAACTGTGTGCTGTAGTCATTAATTCTTTCACGGACCTCTTGCTGCGTTTTAGCATCTTGCCAAAATAGTTTTGGCCTGGTCGCTTTATCGCCTCTACACTCATCTGGTAGTTCTCCGGCGCGTAACCAACCTTTAACGCTTTTAGGCGCGGCAGGAAACTCCCCTACACTCAATCTTGGCACTGCTACTAAATCCCATTCAAGTCCTTTAGCGCTGTGAATTGTAATCAGTTGCACTTCATCGCCAGAAGCCGGAGGAACACTTTCTGTAAGATTATCTTCTTCTTGAGATTTTTCTAACCAAAGTAGTAGAGTGCGAAGATCAGCAGTTTCTGTCGTGGTTAGAAAGTTGCGCACTTCTCCTATAAAGGCATAAATATTTGATCTAGATTGGGCTTTAGTTGAACCACGACTTGAAGATCTCACTTCAAGTTCTAAGTCGAGCATTAACTCGAGCTCAATTTCGCTGATTAGGTCTAATAAATCACCGCCTATTAATTTGCGCAACCTGCGAAACATTTCTCCTGCAAGTTTCATTCGGGTAATACCTTCAGCACTTATTAAAGTCTTTAATATCGCGGAGTCGCTATTAGAAAGTAGCCGATCTAGTGCGTCAATAATCGTGACGGACTGTCGGGCAAGAACTTGATCTGGTTGAATTTGTTTTTGGTATTTGCGATCCAAAAATTGGGCATAATCACGCAACCCAGAAATATCTGCGATACCAATTGCAAATCTAGGGCCAGATAACACTCTGATCAACTCGCTCCCGGCGTCTACAAACCAAAGCACTCGTAAAACTGAAACTATATCTGCGACCTCAGGGGTTGATAGGAGTCCTCCCAGTCCAACAATTTTGTATGGAATGGATTTTTTTGCTAGTTCTTCAGCGAAAACGTTCATGTGTTTTCTCATTCTGAAAATAATTGCAGATGTCGGGGCTGTCGAATGCTCGCATTCGAATGTGTTGCGTTTTTTTGAAAGCCACTCCGCTACACTTTCAGCTTCTTGGTGGAGCGTTTCAAAGTAGTGGGTTTCTACCGTTCCATTTCGAGCACCGGGAGGTGTTGAGAGTTGCGGCACTTGAAATGCAGATTCCTCTTGTAAAGGTTGCGCAACAGTATTTGCTACCTTCAAAATCTGTTTAGCGTTCCTCCAACTTGTAGTAAGAGTAAGGACCTGTTTTTTGTGTTTAGCACTTAGAGAATTGAATGCGGAGTGGAACCCTGAGATGCTTTCACTCGAGGCTCCTCGCCAACCATAAATAGATTGGTGCGGATCTCCAACTCCCATCACCGAAGAACCAGCAAAAATTTTTGCCAATAACGTAGTCTGTGCAACTGAAGTGTCTTGTACCTCATCGAGCAAAATGAATTTGCTTCTTTTCCTCAAAATTCTTATAGCTAAGGGAGAGACTTTTAAGGTAGCTAACGCAAGCGATACCTGATCTGAATATTCAAGTAGTCCTCTAGCCATTTTTTGGTCTGCGTAGCTCTCCGCCAATCTTGAGTACAGGAGAGTCTTTTCTATGTCTGATACATAAGTAGATAAGTCAGCGTAATTGCTGTGCTCTTTTTTGCCCTGTACAACTTTTTCATCGCGTGGTAGATCCAATACACTCATGAAATTTTCAATTTGCTTGCGTGCTTCTATAAAGCTACTCAAATTTTCATGGACTGATCTGTCTAAATTCAGCACCATAGATATCAGAGTGTTCAGATTAAAATCATTATTAACCAAATCTGCGTCAGTTGCAGAAATAACTATTTCTCGAGCTAAATTCCAAGCACTCGCATTATCGATTAGCTTCGCATCACTCGAAAACCCTGCAGCCGCTCCAAATTCTTGAAAAATCGATACCGCAAATGAATTATATGTAGATATTTCGGGAAGTTCCATAGAGTTGTGAAGAGTATCTTGTAACCTGCCCACGGATTCCCTTTGTTGCGTTGAAAGTAAATCTTTCTGACCAGCTTTGACGGCGTTTTCTGTGAAAGTTATTAACCTATTGCGCACCCTTTCAGATAGTTCACCAGCAGCTTTACGGGTGAAAGTTAACCCAAGTATTTCACCAGGCTCAGCAAAGCCGTTTGCGACTAACCAAACAACTCTATTTGCAATTGTTTCCGTTTTGCCGCTCCCAGCACCTGCGACAACTAAAGTAGCGTTATTTAGAGAACTTTCAATTACCGAGCGTTGTTCAGCCGTCGGAAGTAACGGTTCCTTGCCAGGTTCTTTCAAAATATTTGCAATAGAAACTGGTGAAAAAATCATTTTGTTCATAAGTAACTCACTGGTGGGATAATGTGAATCGCGCAGCTAGGTTTATTTCTCGAGGTTTGACAGTGATGTTCCACTCTGGCTTCAAAATTTCCTCGTGAGATAAGAGAGGATACATTTTTTACACGTTCTTTAAACGCTTCAAACTGTTCTTGATTCATCCCAGGCTGCTGAAAAATTCTGTAAGTAGTGTCTAGGGTCTGGGCTTTCGGATGAACATACAACAAATACGCACCGGCTGAAGAGCCGAAAGAAACACTAGACTCCTCTGAATCAGCATTTTTCTGGGTAAATTCGCCAAACAATAGCCCAGCCTGATAGGACTGGAGCTGTGCGTGATCTTCCACTTCTTTTTTAGTTGGAACCGTAGCCCCAGTTTTTAAGTCCAAAATAACGGGATTTTCAAGACCTTCATCTGTGGTTCGCATCTCCACACGGTCTGCAAAACCTCGAAGAACTACCTGCCCGATTTTGAGCTGGAAAAAACTCTCATTTAGCAGCACTCTGTGCTCATCAGAATTTGAAGTGAGATAATCATTAATTCCTTTAATCATTTTTTGAGCGTTATAGTACTGTCTTTTAGATTGCCATTCTGATTCAAAATCAAGTGCTTCCCAGCCTGCGTCTATAATTTTGGTCATAGCTTCTTCGTCTGCAATTAGAACTTTCTCAAAAGCCTCATGAATTAAAGAACCAAGTCGTGCAGATATTTCTGCCGGCCCTCCCCCAACATCATTTATGACCCAATTTAATGGACACTCTTCAACCGCTTCGATCTTTGACGGGCTGACGCTTACAGTAGCATCAGGGTCACCTTCCAAGTCAACTAATGGATTAAGGTTTGTGTTCTCTTGTATTCCGTACCACTGATCAGGGTCTGCACCATCGATGTTGTGCTGTGCTAATACAGCTAAAGCAACCGCTACTTCTTCATTAGTCGGTTCTAGTTCAAGCTCTCGTCGGAGGTCTGCAATAAATCCTCGTATAGAAAATCTACTGTGTGGAAGATCTACTACCTCAAACTTTCTCCCGAGAGTGTAAAAAGCACTCGGAAATTCGTTTTCAGAAGCCACAGCCACTACTAGAAGCTGTTTAACTGCTCTTGAGCACGCGACTGCAAAAAGTCTTAGCTCATCATGTAGAGTTTCTGTCCTATCGTGTATCCCGTATGTTCCATCTGTTAGAAGTGTCTCTAATACTGAAAGCTGCAGGAGTGATCCACGCGAACGCAAATTCGGCCAGACACCTTCTTGGGGCCCTAAAACACAGACTAGGTCAAAAGATTGCGCTGCGACTCCTTGCACAGTTGTAACCAAAACAGCATCTCTTGCCGGAGCATCTGCGAGAGTGTCTTGGGCAACATCAGAAGTCAATAAATCTATGAGCACGTCTGATACCGGCGTAGTGTCTGCCTGTTCTTCATGCCTCTGAAGAATATAAAACAGGTTCAACACCGCGTCAAGATCGGAGTTGGCTCTCTGCGAGACCGTTCCTTCACCTTCTAAAGATTCGGCAAGTAACTGATTTGAAAGGTTTGCGGCATCCCAAATCGCCCACAGCACTTCTCTAGCTTGAGCATTTGGCAGATTGGCATTTAAGCCTGACTGTATGGTATTCAAAAATCTTGCAAGCTTACTGTTCGCAACCTTTATTTCGTTTCCAGATTTTACTGGTAGGAAACTAAAAATAACTTCAGAAATATTACTCGGTGACAAATCTTTCTTAGTGATCAGTTGCTGCTCTTGAAGTGACATTTCTTGTTTAAGTTTGCGCAGACTTACTTTATCAAAACCTCCGAGAGGACCAATCAATAACGTTTCAAACCTCTTTGCATCTATTTCAGCAACGCCGAGTACATGCAGTAACACAGTAATTAGGTCTCGCACTAGTGAGTGGTCTTTCAATGTGACACCACCAGAACCGCTTCTTGTGGGTACATCCAAGTGCCCAAGTGATTTTTGTACTTCAGCAACTTCTTGCTGGCTACGGCAGATAACAACCATGTCTGACCATGAAGTGACATCGCCGACGGCATCAACGCCAAATCGCGCGCTACGTAGTCGGTGTGCAATAACACCAGCTTGTTCTTGGCTAGTTGATGTTTTAGTAAATTGAACTAGAGCGTTCGCTGAATTGTTGCAATCCGCATTCCTGTGTTCACTTATACCAGAAATTCCAATGCGATTGACTACATTAGAGACTACTTCTCGAATGTTAGAACCGTGACGATAAACTTTTTTCAAAACAACAACTTGCTCTAACGTTTGTTTTTCATTCGGTCGATTTCGAACATCTCGCAAAGAAAAATTAATTCCCTGCATAAGCCTGGTATTCTTGCCCTGAAAGGCTCCCGTGCTCATGTCAGGATCACCAAACGCCCAGATAGCACTGCCTCTATTTGCAAGAGCAGCCAGTAAGTTTAAAGCACCTCTTGTTAAATCTTCAGCATCATCTATCAGAACTAACCTAGGAATTTGAATATCGTTCTCTTCTGTAAATGTATTTACTGCTTCTGTGCAGAAAGATATTAATTGGGTGCTAGACAAAGTGTTAGGAACTGAAAGATTCTGTAATTCATGAACTTTTTCTGTTAGGGAAAATAACGTTGTCCAAACAGTGACGAGTTGTTGTATTTCTTTTATCTGCGTTTGAGATAGCTGATGTGAGATCCAGTTTTGCGGGTTCTTTGCGAGATCAAATAGTGTTTTTTTATCAATTCTGTGGTCACTTAAAATCCTTTCGAAGTCACGTAATTCATCTCGGAAAACGCGTAAAGATAACAACTCTTCAGAAAACCCGGTCTGTTGTGCAAGCTGCTTTATATTAGGTTCAAGGACCTCTTTTATTAAGTCGTCTTGTGCCGCCCCTGTCAGAAGCCTGGGCCCTGGTTCTGCTGCTATCGCACTGAGTCTTGCGAGAGTAGCAAAAGCAAATGATTCTGGAGAACGCACTAAACCTCCAGGTAAAACATCATCGGTTTGAGTTTCAAGTTGATTTCGTATTTTACTCGCAGTGGAGCGAGAGGGAGAAAACACCAGTAGTTCTGAATATTGCAGCTCTCCCTCAGAAACCAATCTCGTTAGAGCCTCTACCAAAATTGTTGTTTTACCGCTCCCAGGTGCTCCCAATATTCGTGCGTGTCTAGAACTGTCTAAACCGAACACTTCCTTTTGAGAATCATCGAATCTAAGCATATGCATTAGCCTATCTATCACCGGTGACAAAGGTTTAAGATCCTATATGCTCAGTTTAAAATAGTAGGCTTAAGTTGTTTACATATCATGTGAAAGTTTTTATTTTGAAAGGGCTATCTTGGACGTAAGAATTGGAATGAGTAACTCCTCACGCGAAATTAGTTTTGAGACTGAACTCAGCGCTGCAGAGGTTATGTCTTCGATTGAAAAAGCTGCTAAAGATGAGCAACGTTTCGTTGTTTTCGAAGACGTTAGAGATAACCAATGGCACGTAAATGTGCAGGCCATTATTTTTGTGGAATTTGGTTCTGCGACGGGTCGCAGAGTTGGTTTTGTGAACTAATTTTAAGCAGTTAGGCCTAATCCGTCCATACGTCTGATGTGGTCTGCGATCAACTCTGTGAAAACGGGTTCGATTTCACTTGCAACATAAGTGCGATGTTCGCTAAGAAGTAAAACGCCTCTCGCGACCAAAAGAGTGTCTCCTACGAGTCTCCTCCCCCACAGCGCGAGTTTATCTGCAAGTCCCGGATGGGTGCTTATTTCTGTTGCCAATAAGTTTCTTAAGTGCTCTCTTCCATCATTGTTTTGGAGCGTCTCGATAGCTTTAGAAGCGAAGGGGTCTTTTATACCTTCTGCTAATCGAGCAAAAAAGCCGTCGAACAAACCACTCACTAAAAACACAGACAATACATGTTGGTGCCAATCTGTGGCCGCTATCCGATCTAGGTAACGATCAATTAGCGGTGTGAACGGCTCCATCGCCTCATATGGATCTTTATCTCGACGTCTAAGCTCTTCAGCAAAAAATTGTTGATTAGTGAGCGCTTTCGAAGCAACTTCAGCTAAAACTGCTTTAGCTTTAAGATCTGGAGCACCAACAACAGCACGAGTCCCTTGTGTATAAAGCTCTAGTTTTAAATAAGACACTAGACCCAGGAAATCGATAATACCAGGAGCGAATTCAGGCAGATCTACATGTAAAGCGTCATCTGCTTCTGCGCGCGAACGAATCTTGCGCAAGGGGCGATCTTGCTTTCTAAAACGTTGAAACCACGACATCACTCAGCCAGTTTACCCATTTACAAGGCTAGACTGAGAATGTTTACTAAAAACACACACTTCGACACACTTTAAATGCATCTGGTGTTTGCTGTGTTGGCCGATTTTACGGCTTTAAAATTTTAAGGATTTTCGTGACAACTTTCGTTGAATTAGGGATCGACGGCGACATTGCCAATGCCCTAGCAGACAAAAACATAATTCAAGCGTTTCCAATACAAGAAGAAACCATTCCACTTGCTCTGCAGGGACAAGATATCATAGGGCAGGCAAAGACTGGAACCGGAAAAACTTTTGGTTTCGGTCTCCCAATTATTCAAAGAATCGGCCTTGACCCCGAGCCTTTCGTGCAGGTGTTGGTAGTCGTTCCAACACGTGAGTTAGCAATGCAAGTTTTTCAAGACCTTGAAGTAGCTGCCTCAAATAGACCGGTTAAGGTAATTCCCATCTACGGAGGGAAAGCTTACGAGGGTCAAATTGATCAGCTAAAAGCTGGAGCCCAGATCGTTGTTGGCACACCCGGTCGCTTGCTTGATTTAGTTGGTCAAAGGATTTTAAACCTATCAAAGGTTACAGAGGTCGTGCTTGACGAAGCAGACAAAATGCTTGATCTCGGGTTTCTGCCTGATATTGAAAAACTTTTTACAAAACTACCTGAGAAACGTCACACCATGTTGTTTTCTGCAACAATGCCAGGCTCAATAATCACATTGGCAAGACGTTTCATGAATAGACCCATTCATATCAGGGCAACATCACCAGACGAAGGTGCGGCCCAGGGCAACATCAATCACCTCGTTTATCGGGCTCACGCCCTTGACAAGGATGAAATTATTGCTCGCATTCTGCAAGCCGAAAAAATCGAAAAATGTGTTATCTTCACCCGAACTAAGCGGCAAGCTTCTAAGCTCCAAGAAGAGCTAACAGACCGAGGCTTCCAGGTCGCTGCAGTTCACGGAGATATGAATCAAGAGCGACGTGAAAAGTCGATGGCACAATTCAAATCTGGTAAGAAAAATGTTTTGATTGCAACGGATGTTGCTGCACGAGGAATAGATGTTGATGATGTTACGCACGTCATCAATTACACCATTCCAGAGGATCATGAAACCTACCTACACAGGGTCGGTAGAACCGGGCGCGCCGGCAACACCGGAATTGCGGTGACATTTGTGGATTGGGAAGACCTGCACAGATGGACACTAATCAATAATGCCCTTGAACTTGGTGTCCCTGAACCAAAAGAAACATATTCTTCTTCGGAACATTTATATGATGAATTGGACATCCTTGGGGGTACTCGAGGGAACATCAAACGCTTGAAATCATCCGTTTCCAACTCAAAATCAACTACAGGCACACCTGTTGTTTCTAAACAAGAAAAACCGAAACGGAAACGTGTCAGAAGAAGACGCCCTCCTGCTAATCCCAGTGAATCTTAGACTGGCCAGAACCTAATTCGGAGTAGCAACCTGTGATCTGATTAGAGCCACATCAGCTGCTGCTGTGCTCCCCTCACCGAGTTTGTTTGGTTTACCAGCGCCGTGGAAATCGCTTGCTCCTGTTACCAACAAACCGTGCTTAGTTGCAGTTGTAACTAGGTTGGGGATCCACTCAGGTCTATTTTCAGGATGGTCTAGTTCAATCCCGCCAAGCCCAGATGATACTAGTTCTGCTATTAGACTGTGATCTATGGGCTTGCGCATTCTAAAAGCAGCAGGGTGCGCTAAAACTGGAAAACCTCCCGCATTACGAACAACGTTAATAGCTTCAATTGTGCCTAAATGTTTGGTTGGAACATAGTATCGACTAGTCGTTGTCAGTATTTTTTCGAACACTTCGCTTCTAGTTGAAAAATATCCAGCATTCACTAACGCATCAGCAAGGTGAGGCCTCCCAACACTCTTTATATAAACTCCATCCTCGGGTTCTAACACTAAATCCCAATCAAGCGGAAAATCTTCGTTTAATCGGGATATCATCTCTTTCGCTCGGTTGAGTCTGGAGTTTCGCAATAAAAATAACTCTTCTAACAATCTTTCGTCGCTTTCGGACGTTCCATAAGCTAAAAGGTGTATCGACCTACCCGCTTCCTCAGTAGTGAGCTCCATACCGGGTAAAAAGTCTAAACCTTTGACTTTTGCGGCATACCTTGCAGTCACCCAACCATCAATCGTGTCATGGTCTGTGAGCGCAAAACCCTTTAAGCCAATATTTTTTGCGAGTTCTGCAATTTGTTCTGGTGATGTTGTTCCATCAGAAAAAGTCGAGTGTGTGTGAAGATCGAAGCGAGTCGAAAGCGATTCATTGGCCATCTTCCAATCCTGACACATTTCTGACCCGTCGGCTAAGCGGAGAGTTTTAATCAAATAAATGCGATAATTGAGGCATGTCTAGAGCCAAAACGCATGAAGCCGAAGTCACAAACGAAAACCGTTCAACTACACCAAATACAGAAAACTTTAAAAAGTATATTGGGTCTCAGTGGGCTGATGATGAAAGACCACTACCACAGCCTCGTGTTGCATCCAGCTATACAGTTGCCAGACGCGCAAAGCTCAGCAAACAGTTTCTTGGCAAACGCCTCGTGATAGCCGCAGGGGCATCTAAACAACGTTCAAACGACACCTTTTATCTCTTCCGAGCGCACTCTGCTTTCAGTCATCTCACTGGGTGGGGGTCAGATGCGCAACCAGGCTCCATCTTGCTCTTTGAACCAACATCAGATTCGCATAATGTAACACTGTTTTTTACAGAGAGTGCCGGCCGCGACACCGATGAATTTTATGCAAACCCTGCAGTGGGAGAATTTTGGACGGGTCAACGCCCCAGCCTTGAACAAGTAGCAAGTGATTTGCAGGTAGAAACACGATCACTTAGCGAGTTTGAAGCTTCCGAGCATGACGTAACATTATCTGATGAAGATCTTGCGAGAGCCGTCTCAGAGCTTAGGCTTGTAAAAGATAATTTTGAGATAGAAGAACTCCGCAAAGCTGTTCTTGCAACAGAGCGAGGCTTTGAAGAGGTAATCGGCTCTTTGAACAAGGCGACTTCACACACGCGAGGTGAAAGAGTAATAGAAGGTGCATTCAGCATGCGCGCCAGACTAGATGGGAACGGTGTTGGATACGACACTATTGCTGCTTCTGGAGCTCACGCATGCACCTTGCACTGGATTAAAAACGATGGACCGGTGCTAGAGGGTGACCTTTTACTTTTGGACGCTGGTGTCGAGCTTGACAGTCTGTACACCGCTGACATTACGCGCACAATTCCAGTTTCAGGCGAATTCACCCCTGTGCAAAGAAAAGTGTATGAAGCTGTTTTGGAAGCTGCAGACGAAGCTCACAAAGTTGTGCGACCTGGTGTAAAGTTTCGCGAAATTCATGAAGCCGCAATGTCTGTGATCAAAAGTAAAACAGGAGACTGGGGTTTCTTACCTGAAACTACAGCAGAAGACGACACCCCCTATCACCGTAGGTATATGGTGCACGGCACGAGCCACCATTTAGGGCTTGACGTGCACGACTGTGCCCAAGCAAAGCGAGAGCTTTATATGGATGGTGTTTTAAAACCAGGAATGGTTTTTACTATTGAACCAGGGCTTTATTTTCAACCAGACGATCTCACAGTTCCAAAAGAGTTTCGTGGCATTGGCGTGCGCATCGAAGACAATGTAGTGGTCACAGAAAACGGTTATAAATCTTTATCGGCTCACATTCCAAGAACCGCAGATGATGTTGAAGCGTGGGTGAAAAAGTTCCGTATCTAGTCTGTTGAGCTTAACAATTTTCTAGCTTCATGCAGTAGACCTGAATCTGTGAGCAGGTCATACCTTCCGGCCACGAGTTGCATAACTGATGAAAAGTCGCGTCTTTGTTTGTTCAACGCATACGATAAGACACCGAATAGCATCCCAAACCCTGCACCAATTGCTACTGCAGCTAAAAAGATGCCGCCAATTTGTGATCCGGGTTGCACCACCATTAATAAGAGAGCGAGAAAAATTCCAAGGTATGCACCTGAAAGTGCACCCATCCAGGCGACCTTTCCGTAACTCATTTTGCCAGTAACGCGCTCTACACTTCGAATGTCGTTACCAACAATTGCAACCTGGTTTACTGGGAAGTTTGCTCTAGCCAAAATATCTACTGCATGCTGTGCATTTGCGTAGGTATCGTAGGTGGAAATTATTTCACCCTTGGGGACGGTAGGCATAAGCATGGCTTGGCGTTTATTCATTGGACCCATTTGCGTCATACCTATGATTCTCCCACGTACTCCTTGAAATTTGCCCAGCATCACTGAAGATCCCCGAGATACCATTAACTTCAAAGGAGAACGATGACTGACAAGTTGGTGCAAGCGCTGAGCAAAGTAATTGATCCAGATATCAAACGTCCTATAACTGATCTAGGCATGGTATCTGGTTTGAGTATAGATGCACATAAAGTTGCCCATGCAACGCTCCATTTGACTATTGCTTCCTGCCCCGCAGCTCGCATGCTAGAAGAAGAATCAATAATCGCCCTGAGGCAGGTGCAGGGTGTCGAAGACGTAGATTTAAAAGTGACAGTGATGACACCTCAAGAGCGTGAAGAGTTTATTTTGAAGGTTAAAGGCCCTGCTAAGCCAAACCAGTTCGATAAAAATTCTTTAACTCGCGTAATCGCAGTTACTAGCGGTAAAGGTGGAGTAGGAAAATCTAGCGTTACTGTGAATCTTGCTGTTGCGCTAGCTACAAAAGGACTTCAAGTTGGTATTATAGATGCCGATATTTTTGGGTTCTCTATTCCCTCCTTAATCGGACTTTCCAAAAATGGTAGGACCACCTCACCAGTCAAAATCAATGATCTAATTGTTGCTCCAGAGTCGCACGGAATTAAAGTAGTTTCAATAGGAATGTTTCTGGGCGAAGCAGACAGCAGAAACACTGCAGTCTCATGGCGGGGCCCAATGCTCCATCGCACTTTAGAACAGTTTCTACGAGATGTTTGGTTCGGAGATTTAGATGTGCTTCTCCTAGATCTTCCACCAGGCACAGGTGATGTTGCGTTAAGTGTCGGCCAGCTTCTTCCGCAAGCAGAAGTGCTGGTTGTTACAACCCCCCAAACTTCTGCATCAGACGTTGCAGTCAGAAGCGGAATATTATCATTTACCAGTGGTCAAAAAATTCTAGGTGTTATTGAAAACATGGGCTCAATCACCTTAGAGGACGGCACGCTTCTAGATATGTTTGGAGAGGGTGGCGGATTAGAGGTCGCACAGAGACTCTCTGCACATCCCAAAAATATTGATCAAAACAAAGTTGATCTTCTTGGAACAATACCTTTAAGCATAAAAATGCGAAAAGCCGGCGATGCTGGAGTGCCTGTGTTATTGACCGACAAAGGTGATCCTGCATCAATAGCGATACAAGAAATAGTTGAAAAAATATCTCTTAAACGGCCATCTTTGATTGGAACAAACCTACCAATTAATTTATCTTAAGTTGCTTCCTCATCAAACGGGACTGTTCCTTCGTACTCAGATACAAGTTTTGAGACACGCTTCTGTTCTCGTTCTTTTTGATTGGCTTGTAGACGTTCACGTCTAGCCTTTGAAGCAGCTATAGCCTGCGCTTTTCTTGCCTCAGGCGAGTTTTCTTCTTCTGCAAGGGCGTCTCGAATAATTCGTCTAGGGTCGTACTGACGCGGATCTAACTGTTTCCAGTCAACATCGTCATATTCATCGCCCATTTCTTCTTTAACACGATCTTTTGCTCCGTCTGCCATCCGTTTGAGCCCTTTAACAAGTTCACCAAGTTTTTGAGCGTAATATGGAAGTCTTTCTGGACCGAGCACAATGAGAGCTATCACCAAAATGATGAGAAGCTTGTCGAAAGTAAGGCCACCCATGCTTCTATGTTATAGCCTTGTCGTATGAGCAAGCGTGAAAACAACTGGCAATACACAGAACAATACCCAATAGAGACAGAACCCATCTCGAATGCACGGAGAATGTCTTTAGAATGTGGGATAGAACCCGTTAGTAGGGCAACCACAGCGTACCTTTCTTCAGTGACGGTAATTGGAAAGGTGGAATCAATATTAGAAATAGGCACAGGAGTTGGAGTTAGCGCGCTTTCAATGTTGAAGCACACTTCAAAAACGCATCTAACAACGATAGACATTGAGCCCGAGTATCATACAAGCGCGAAAGAGTTTTTGCATCAAGCTGGTATTGCTCAAAGTCGCACCAGACTGGTGACAGGAGATGCCGGTCAGATACTTCCGAGGTTAAACCACAACGCGTACGATTTAGCTCTTATCGACGCTAACGAAGAAATGTTACTCGATTATGTTGAACAGGTTTTATTGATCGTCAAACCAGGCGGCACCATAATTATTCCCCATGCTCTCCGACACGGTCTTGTCGCCGACCCTACAGTTAGAGATCCCCTCACGTCTTCGATAAGAGATCTTTTATCTACGGTGGCTGATTCGCCCGCTATAATCCCTTATCTCTCTCCTGCCGGAGACGGAGTGTTAACACTAACAAGAATTGGATAGAGAATAAAAAAGTGGGCTAGAAGAATCCTTCTAGCCCACTTTTTTTGATTTTATTAGGAGTTTAAAACTCCATCAAGTACGCCTCTGAGTTCTGATGCCTCTTCATCATTTACAGAAACGACTAGACGCCCTCCACCTTCCAGTGGTACACGCAGAACTATTAATCTTCCTTCACGTTCGGCTTCCATCGGTCCATCGGTGGTTCTAGGCTTCATTGCCGCCATTAAAGGGCCTCCTCTTCATCAAGTGTTCGATAACCATTATCTCGCGTTTACTACTTTTTTGCTATGAAACTTGAAAATAGTTATGGAGTTGTCAATTATGGACGTTTAAATTCGCGCTCTTTTGCGCCAATATACAATTGTTGTGGTCTGCCTATTTTGCTGAGCCTGTCTTCTCTGCCCTCGCGCCAGTGAGCTATCCAGCCCGGCAATCTTCCGATTGCAAAAAGTACTGTAAACATCCTCGTAGGAAAGCCCATAGCTTTGTAAATGACACCGGTATAGAAATCAACATTTGGATACAAACGACGCTCTTGAAAGTATGGATCGTTCAGAGCGATCTGCTCAAGCTCTTGAGCTAAATCGAGAAGCGGGTCTTTGACTCCAAGCTCAGACAACACTTTACCGGCGCTTTCTTTAACTATTCGGGCCCTTGGGTCGTAGTTTTTATAAACTCTGTGCCCGAATCCCATAAGTTTAACGCCGTCTTCTTTATTCTTCACTTTGTTGACGAAGGCTTCTACACCTTCACCTGAATCGCGAATTTTGGCAAGCATCTCAAGGACCGCTTCGTTGGCGCCGCCATGAAGTGGACCGGAGAGAGCACTGATGCCAGCCGATATTGATGAAAACATGTTAGCTCCGGTAGAACCGACCAAACGCACCGTGGATGTTGAAGCGTTTTGTTCGTGATCTGCGTGCAGAATTAGCAACTTGTCGAGTGCGTCTACTAGCACTGGATTAATTTCATAGGGTTCTGGCATTGTGCCGAAATTTAACCTCAAGAAATTTTCTACAAAACTTAATGAATTATCGGGATAAAGAAAAGCTTGACCAATAGATTTTTTGTGTGCATAAGCTGCCAGTACCGGTAACTTTGCTAACAGCCTGATTGTATTAACCTCAACAAATTCAGGCACTGCCGTATCGAGCGAGTCCTCATAGTAGGTCGACATTGCCTGCAGCCCTCCTGAGAGAACTGCCATAGGGTGTGCCGTGTGCGGGAGACCCTCGAAGTAGTATTTCATGTCTTCGTGCAACAGTGTGTGTCGCCTAATTTTTTGATCAAACACATCGAGTTCGGTTGCAGTCGGAAGCTCACCATAGATTAAAAGGTAGGCCACTTCTAAAAACGTTGACTGGGTTGCTAGAGCATCAATCGGGTATCCTCTGTATCTGAGGGTACCCTCATCACCGTCGATGTATGTGACTTCTGATTTAGTTGATGCTGTATTAACAAAGCCGTAATCTAGAGCTGTGAAACCACTTTGAGCCGTCAATGAGCTGATATCGATTGAACTTCGACCATCCGTCGACTCAATTATAGGCAGTGTCGCTTCTCCACCTGGAAAGCTAAGTTTTGCTGACGCATTCTCGGCGTTAGTCACGTGTTCTCCTTACCGGTCTCGCGTTTCACCTACGAGTGTTAACGCAAACCATCATGATCCACTTTAACCCCTATTTGGGTATATCGTGGAATCGAACGATTTGATTGAACCTACGAAAGCGGATCAAGATAACTGTGGACAGTCAATAATTGTATATTCCGTTCATAAAATTTTTGACAGTAGAGCTTTCCTATTAAATCGTTGCTCGAAACATACAACAAAAAGTTTTACTCCATGGGTGGCAGCTCGGCAACAATGGGGTGGTCAAAATCATACATCCCAACCTTGGCAGCTCCTCCGGGTGAGCCAACTTCGTCAAAGAACTCTACGTTTACCTTGTAATAAACGCTCCACTGCTCTGGCACATCATCTTCATAGTAGATTGCTTCTACAGGGCACACTGGTTCACACGCACCACAGTCGACACATTCGTCTGGGTGAATGTAGAGCATGCGTTCACCCTCATAAATACAATCCACTGGACATTCATCTACACAAGCTCGATCTTTAACATCGACGCAAGGCAACGCAATTATATATGTCATATTGATCTCCTGTCGCTCACATCACTACCCAGTCTACTCCGGTTAACAATGATGCCCAGCTTCCAACCACCATGACAGGGCCAAAGGCTAATAGACCTTTAGAAGTTTTAGTTCTTAAAATAGTGATCGCAGCCCAAACTCCTCCTAGCAAACAAATAATCGCAATCGCTGTCGCTGTCATAGTAATTCCACCAACAAATCCAAGCATTGGACCGAGCAAAGCCGCTAATTTAACGTCTCCAGCTCCAAGTTGCCCTCTAGAAATAACAGCTAGGATGAAGAAAAAAATAAACATCACCACTGTTCCGGTAAACAAGTCTAAAGTTTTTTCTAGTTTGTTTTGAGAAACTAATGCAGCAGTTATAAGTAGTACATGAATAATTAATATTGAAGGAATCAAAAACTTGTTTGGTAGCCGTTTAGTACGGGCATCCATGAAAGACAACATGGTGGTTGCAAAAATGAAAAACACAACAGAAACCGCTAACACTTCAACCCGCTGTTACTCCGGCACAACCTCAGTACCAATACCGTGCTCGGTGAAAATTTCAAGTAGCAGTGAGTGAGGGATGCGACCGTCAATTATTGCTGATTTTGGAACGCCCTTCTTCACTGCTTCTGAGCAAGCTGTCATTTTTGGAATCATGCCACTTTCGAGACTGGGCATAAGCTCTTCTAACTCTGCAACTGTGATGCTTGAAAGAATAGATGAAGTGTCTGGCCAGTCAGCATATAGGCCCGCCACATCAGTCAAAATAACGAGCTTTTCAGCTTTTAATGCCACAGCCAGGCTAGAGGCAGCAGCATCTGCGTTAACGTTCAAGGAAACGCCTGCATTATCAAGGTCTGGTGCTATAGATGAGACCACTGGGATAAGTCCCTGATCGATAAGACCGTGCACAGCAGCTGGTCTCACCTGGGTTACGTCTCCCACCAGACCGAGGTCGAAGTCTTCACCGTTCACTGTAACGGGTTTTCTTCTTCGGGCGCCAAAGAGACCGGCGTCTTCACCTGCAAGACCAGCTGCTAGAGGGCCATGCGCGTTGATAGCATCGACTAGTTCAGGATTTACTTTTCCTGTCAGCACCATCCGTACCACATCCATGGCTTCTGGTGTAGTAACTCTATAACCACCCTGGAACTCAGACTCAATCTGCATTTTTTTAAGAACTTTGTTGATTTGAGGACCCCCACCGTGAACTACAACTGGGTTGAGCCCGGAATATTTCAAATACACAATATCTTCAGCAAAAGATTGCAACAGTTTTTTAGATACCATTGCGTTCCCACCAAATTTAATTACGACTATGGCACCCTGAAATTTTTTCAACCAGGGTAAGGATTCGACAAGCACCAAGGCTTTTTCTTGAGCCTGAACCATGTCTTTTGAGGTCGTGCGTTCAGTCATTCACTCTCCTAGCTTGAGTAGGCGCTGTTTTCATGAACATAGTCATGTGTTAAATCGTTTGTGAGTATTGTTGCTTCGCTCGACCCCACATTGAGCTCTATTAACACCAAGGTTTCACGGGGAGTTAGGTCGCATTCAGACACGGGCCGGTCAGGTGCCCCCTTCGAACATAGCCGCACTCCATTGAATGAGACATCAACGTCGTATGGATCAAATTTTGCTGTAGTTGTTCCAATTGCAGCAAGCACACGCCCCCAGTTGGGATCATTACCAAAGATCGCTGCTTTAAATAGGTTATTTCGAGCGACGGACCTACCGACAATTTCGGCATCTTTTTCTGAAGTTGCCCCTGTGACTCTTATCGTGATGTCGTGGCTTGCTCCCTCTGCGTCTGCTTGTAGCTGCTGAGAAAGGTCCAGACAAACTTGTGTTAGTGCCCGTGTAAAGGTGTCTTCTGTAACGTCTAGTCCGGATTTTCCAGATGAGAGAAGTGTCACTTGGTCATTGGTTGACATACAACCGTCGCTATCCAACCTATTGAATGTAATCCGCACTGCTTCAGATAAAGAGCGGTTTAAAACATCTTTTGAGACATCTGCGTCGGTAGTTAACACTACTAGCATGGTTGCTAATCCCGGAGCTAACATTCCAGCGCCCTTAGCCATCCCCCCAACAGTCCAACCCGCAGGGTCTGCATATACAGACTCTTTAGCCCGTGAATCGGTGGTCAAAATCGCTTCTGCGGCCGCGGCACCGTCTGTGCTAAGAGTCTCAGCCAGTTTTGAAACACCATCTATAACCGTATTTCTGAATTTTTGGTCTCCTGTACCTATCAATCCTGTCGAACACACGAGAACTTGGTTGGCGTTTAGCTTTAATTCTTGAGCTACTTTTTCGGCTGTTAATCTGGCTGTTTCATATCCAAAATCACCTGTGAAACAGTTGGCACCGCCCGAATTTAGTATTATTGCTTTGGCAGTGGTTTCGGAATGCGCTTTTTTGGACCAAAGAATTGGATTAGCCTGTGAGCGGTTGCTCGTAAAAACGACGGCCGACTCAAACTTTGGCCCCTCATTTACTACTAGGGCAAGGTCTGGCTTAGCGCTCTTTTTAAGCCCTGCAGTTATGCCTGATGCTTTAAATCCTTTAGCCGATGTGACGCTCATGGGGCCATCCCGTCTATACTCAAACCTGTTTCTTCTGCGATCCCCAAGGCAATATTCGCTGATTGAATCGCCGCACCGGCAGTACCCTTAACCAGGTTGTCTACAGCTGCAACAATTACCACGCGACCAGCTGCCTCATCAATTTCCAAACCAATATGGCAGGTGTTAGCTC
Organism: Microbacteriaceae bacterium; assembly: GCA_035514995.1. Lineage (GTDB taxonomy): Bacteria > Actinomycetota > Actinomycetes > Actinomycetales > Microbacteriaceae > Leucobacter_A. Next base: position 1,161 of record DATJCC010000015.1, on the reverse strand, counting down.
CAAGCACATCAGCTGTTTTAGGCATTGATCCCTGCGGTAGCAGTGTCACAAATTTTTCATTTTTATATGCCTCTTCCCAGGCCTTCCAAATCATTTGGGGTGTAGCTCCGGGTGTAATTTTGGCTGTAGTAGTGGCTAAGATACCACGGCTCATCGGTACCAGAATCGGGGTAAAACTTATTTTAGGATTACCCGAGGCACCAGCCCAACGCAATGACTGCTGTATCTCAGGAATATGTCTATGAGTGCCCCCAACTGCATAGGGCATTGCACTCCCCATGATTTCTGCCGCTAACAAATGAGTCTTCAATGCTTTTCCCGCGCCAGATGGCCCTACGGCCAAAACACTCACTACGTCTTCCGCTTCTATCACTTTGGCGGCAACACCAGGTGCCAACGACAGGGAGACCGTGCTGGCATTGCATCCGGGTGCAGCTATACGTATTGCGTTTTTTAGTCTTTCTCTCTGTTTGTTGCCAGAGGAGTCTGTCAGAAGCTCCGGCACCCCATAAGTCCAGGGTTTGTGGAACTCTTGCCCGTAGAAGGCGTTCCAATCAGACTCTTCTTCGAGCCTGTGGTCAGCGCCACAGTCAACCGCAAGTTTTACGTTGTTCAGTGCGCTACTGATTGTTCCACTTGCTCCATGTGGAAGAGCAAAAAACACAACATCATGCCCGTCTAAATTTTCTGCTGTTGTTTCAGTTAGCCTCAGGTGCGCGAGCGACCTCAAGTGTGGTTGTGTTTCTATTAATGGTTTGCCAACGGTTGAATGGCCTGTAACCGTGCGTATTTCGAATTCGGGGTGTTGAGCCAAAATCCGCAAAAGCTCGCCCCCCGCATAACCACTTGCTCCCGCTACTGCAACACTAAATACCACTTAACATTCCTTAATAAAGATTCAATTGTTTATAAAGACATACTTGATCTATTGTCGCACGATGCCGCTAAAAACCCTGTTTCGGCGAAGTTTTGCTGTATGTTTACGTAGTTCACCACTTTCTAAGAGCAGCGCTAAGGCAATTTGCAAAATAGGCGCTACCGGGCAACCTAGTCTTTGCCTAACATGAATTATATGCCTCTTCATGATTCCAGGAATCACTAGAAAACCCGCCGCTAAACTAATTGAGAGGGTGGCTGAGAAACTTCCAAGAGTAGCGACCA
>DATJCC010000014.1:0-26100 GCA_035514995.1 Microbacteriaceae bacterium | reverse complement strand
CTATCGACGTCATCGTGCAGGGCGAGATTACTGAACACAATGTGGGCGTGCTTGAGCTGGCAGCTTTGAAAGGGTTCTTTACACAGATTGTTAACGATCCAGTTTCTTATGTAAATGCACCACATTTAGCACAGCAAAGAGGCATTCAGGTGCGCCTCTTAACCGAGCCCTCAGCCGAAGATTATCGCAACGTAATCACGCTACGCGGAGTGCAAGAAGACGGAGGGGTCGTCTCAATCTCTGGCACGCTTGCTGGGCAGAAGCAGGTGCAGAAAATTGTCGAGATAAATGGTTACGATCTTGAGTTGACGCTCTCTAACCACCTAATCGTTTTTGAGTATGATGATCGCCCAGGTGTTGTCGCCTCATACGGCACGATACTCGGTGAAGCGGGCATAAATATCGAGAACCTGCAAGTATCTCGCGATGATAAAATGTCTCGCGCCTTAAGTGTGCTCACCATTGATGCAAACATTGGCGAAGAGGTAGTTGCTCAATTGCGAGAAGCTATAGGCGCATCAGATATTACAGTTGTAGAAATATTCAACGACTAGACACAAACGCTATATCATCGCTTTTTAACCACTGCATGGTACTCTGATTGTTTACGGACTAATAAAAGTCTGTTTTAACCCGAGCTTGAGCCTGCCAGGCTGATCTTCGGTGGAGTGCTCCCATAGCAAATATTAAATTATTGTTGTGCCGTGGTGGTTGTCTACTGTTGATCAGCTCACACAAGAATGGTGTGATGAGGTCTGCCTAGCTCCAGTAGAAAAGGAGATCCCGTGGAGGGACCAGAAATTAAATTTGCCGAGGTTATTCTAGATAATGGAAAATTTGGCAAGAGAAAGATCCGTTTCGAAACGGGTCGTTTAGCACAGCAGGCTCAGGGTGCTGTTGCCGCATACTTAGACGACGAGACCATGCTCTTGTCAGCTACGAGCGCATCAAAAAACCCTAAAGACAATTTTGACTTTTTCCCCTTAACAGTAGACGTTGAAGAGCGTTCTTACGCTGCAGGGAAGATTCCAGGCTCATTCTTTAGACGTGAGGGAAGGCCCTCAACTGAAGCAATTTTGGTTGCTCGTCTAATTGATAGGCCACTACGCCCTTCATTTGTTGAGGGGCTACGCAATGAAGTGCAGATTGTAGTAACAGTTTTGTCGCTCGAGGCAGGCGAATTCTATGATGCTCTCGCGATCAACGCTGCATCAGCTTCGACACAGATTTCAGGGCTTCCTTTTTCAGGCCCAATCGCTGGCGTACGTTTAGCGCTGATCGAAGATCAGTGGGTGGCATTCCCCAACGCTGAGCAGCTCGAAAGCGCGGTGTTTGACCTCATGGTTGCCGGTCGTGTTGTGACCGACTCTTCAGGTAATGAAGACGTTGCGATAATGATGGTTGAAGCAGAAGCAACAGAGGTTAGTTGGGACCTAATAAAGGCCGGCGCTACTAAACCTGATGAGGCTGTAGTTGCCGCAGGTCTTGAAGCCGCCAAACCATTCCTGTCGCAGCTAGTAAAAGCGCAAGCAGAAATGGCTGCACAGGCTGCCAAAGAAGTTGCAGAGTATCCAGTGTTTTTGCCACACACCGATGAGGTTTTTGCCGAGGTTGAAGCTTTCGTAAAAGAAGAGCTGAAAGCTGTCTACCAAATTGCAGACAAGCTTGAGCGTCAAAATGCTGACGATGAGCTTAAAGAGCGTGCAAAAGAGCACATTTCTACAAAAATTGAAGCGGGAATTTTGCCTGAAGATGCGGCAGATCAGGTTTCAGCTGCTTACAAATCTGTTATAAAAGACGTTGTACGCGGGCGCATTCTGACCGAAGGCATGCGAATCGACGGGCGAGGTCTTCGTGATCTTCGCTCGCTTGATGCTGAAGTGCAGGTTATTCCGCAAGTGCACGGATCAGCGATTTTCCAGCGTGGCGAAACGCAGATCTTGGGTGTTACCACTCTAAACATGCTCAAGATGGAACAGCAGATTGATTCACTGGCTCCAGCAACATCAAAGCGTTACATGCACCACTACAACTTTCCGCCATATTCAGTCGGTGAAACAGGTCGTGTAGGAAGCCCCAAACGTCGCGAAATTGGTCACGGCATGCTCGCAGAGCGTGCGCTGATGCCAGTTCTTCCGGCGCGCGATGAATTCCCTTACGCGATCCGTCAGGTCTCTGAAGCACTAGGATCAAACGGTTCGACTTCTATGGGCGCTGTTTGTGCTTCAACGCTTGCACTCTTCAACGCGGGTGTGCCACTTCGTGCACCTGTTGCAGGTATCGCAATGGGACTTGTCAGCGATCGGGTAGACGGAGAGACACGCTACGCTTCATTGACCGACATTCTCGGAGCAGAAGACGCCCTCGGCGATATGGACTTTAAAGTTGCCGGAACGTCAGACTTCATCACTGCTATTCAACTCGACACAAAGCTAGACGGCTTGCCGTCAGATGTGCTCACCGGCGCTCTAGCGCAGGCTAAAGAAGCTCGTGATGCGATCTTAGAAACGATGAACCAAGCAATCGACAAACCAGATGAGATGGCGCCAACAGCTCCACGAGTTATTTCTGTGCAGATTCCAGTCGACAAAATCGGCGAATTAATCGGGCCTAAAGGCAAGACCATCAACGGTATTCAAGATGAAACCGGTGCTGAAATATCAATCGATGATGACGGTACCGTTTATATTGGTGCTCATGATGGGCCAACAGCTGAAGCGGCTCGCGCACAGATCAACGCTATTGCTAACCCACAGAACCCAGAAATTGGTGAACAGTACCTTGGAACAGTCGTGAAGATTGCTACATTTGGTGCATTTATTTCACTTCTTCCTGGCAAAGACGGTTTGCTACACATCTCTGAGGTGCGCAAGCTCGTCGGTGGTAAGAGAGTCGAAAACGTCGAAGATGTGCTCTCAGTTGGACAAAAAGTGCTTGTTGGCATAACCAAGATTGATGATCGTGGCAAACTTTCGCTATCGCCTATTCTTGAAGAAGACAGCGCTGAAGAGGTTACTGTTCCAGAAGAAACAGCTGAGTAAAAGCAGTATCAATAAATGTTGCAACCTGTCTCATTTCCTTTAGCTCAACCTGAACTAGCGCTCGACCTTCACGGGGGTCTATTACGCAGAACAGTGCACCCTAGCGGGCTTAGAATTCTTACAGAAAACATGCCCGGTGCGCGAAGCGCCAGTATTGGGTTTTGGGTGGCGATTGGGTCAAGAGACGAACAGTCTGAACGTGCAGATGCTCCAGGGAGTTTGGGTTCAACCCACTTCTTGGAACATCTGCTGTTCAAAGGAACCCCATCTCTAGGCGCATACGACATCGCTCGTGCTTTCGACAAGATGGGCGCTGACCATAACGCTTTAACGGCTAAAGAACACACTGCCTATTACGCAAAAGTTCGTGATGCAAACATTGCAGAAGCGACTTCTCTTTTAGCACAAATGGTCACGGACTCTATTATTGATGAGCGAGAGTTTGAGCTCGAAAGAGGTGTGATTCTTGAAGAGTTGGCTATGGCGGCAGACGATCTGGCCGATGTTGCTGGTGAAAAGTTCTTTGAAACAGTTCTCGCGGGCCACCCACTTGGAAGGCCCATAGGTGGCAATCCGCAAACCATATTGACTGCACAAAGAGACGCAGTCATGCGGCACTACCAAGAGACCTACCTACCTTCAACGCTCATTGTAACCGCAGCGGGTGCTGTCGATCACGATCAGTTCGTGCAGACAGTCACAGACGCGCTAAACAGCGCTCAAGCAAAAAGGTGGAGCCTAAACGCGAGCAAGGCACCTGTAGCACGTCGCAACCAGGGCCAAACTGCGTTGGAGCTAAAAGAAAAAACTTCAGAAATTAACGTTATCGTCACACAGAAGCCCAGCGAACAGGTGCACATTATGCTCGGTTCGCAGGGGCTTCAAGCGGGACACGATAAACGTTTTGCTTTTGGCGTTATGAATTCGGTGCTCGGTGGTGGCATGTCGAGCAGACTCTTTCAAGAAATTAGAGAGAAACGCGGCTTTGCTTATGCAACATACTCTTTCGGAGCAAGCTACAGTGATGCTGGCTTGTTTGGTATGTATGCAGCATCAAAACCTGAAAAAGCTCGAGACGTCGCAAAGCTGATGCAAGATGAACTTGCAAAAATAGCTGCAGACGGAATATCTGAAGAAGAATTTGAGAGAATCCTAGGTCAAATAGCAGGATCATCAGCTCTAGTCCTTGAGGATAGCGACACCCGAATGAGCAGGCTAGCCAGATCAGAACTAGGAACTGGCGAGTTTTACGACCTTGACGTTTCTTTGAAAAGGTTTGAAGAGGTTACAGCAGACGAGGTGCGTGAAGCAGCACAAATGATGCTTTCAAACCCAGCACATCTGGTTGCTGTGGGCGATATCAGCCCCGAGCAGCTTTTAGACGTCTAAGAGCAGAGTTTTTAGCGCGTTGCAAAAATGACAACTTAGTTGTTTTGTAGTGTTCATTAATGCCGTTAATTAGGAGCTTCGCTTCAGCGGTAAGACCGCCCAATCTGTCTTGGTAACGGCCGCGCACAAACATAGTGCCAATATCGTCGCCGTAAACTCTTGTGTCACCATCTTTTCGGTAGCTTAAGAAAAACACTTCATCTTTATTTTGAAGTTTAAACCAGTGAGTTCCGGGATATAAAAACTTGAGACTTCCATTTGCTTGCACTTCGTAGACACCACTGCGGGGAGCAGTGACAATCTTTTCAACGTCTCTACCTAAGTGTCTTATAAGCAGGTTGGACCATTCCAGATCTGCTGGCACATGGTTCCAAGAGTCATTAAAATCAGAAACTTTAATCTCAAAATCTAGGTCGAGAAAAGCGTATAGATGAAGGGCATACAGCGGTAAAGACCACACATCTGCGGTAACAGAATTTGTGACCATCGCACAACCGCTAAACCTCGGGTTTGCCTCCCCGAAATAAAGCTCTCCATCATCGACATCATGCAAAAAATCAACTTCAAACAGCCCAAGATAGCCTTCTTTTTGCAGCTGTTTGCCGTAACTGATCACCATGTCGACGACTTTTTGACGTTGTTCGGGTCGGAGCACATCGTGGTAATACTCGAGACCACTGGAGCTACCCGGGTTTACAGCGACTTCGGGGTGCCCAATAATGTCTTGTAGTAACGGCCCCACAATTACGCCTTCACGCGTCACCACTGCATCTACCGCGAGCGAGCGATGATTTACACGTTTCATGATCTTCACTTTTTTGTTGATGATCTGATCCTTATGCTTTTCAAAGCTGTCTTCAGAATCAACAAAATAGGTTCCTAAACCCGCTTCGCCGTGGTCGCTTTGAATAACCAAGTCTTGCCCTAAGCCTTCGCGGGCGGTAACTGCAAGAAGATCACTCCAGCCGGTAACTTCAGCGAGCACGTTCGGTACGTTCTTGAGCCCAGCCGCTTCACTCATTTTTGTTGTATAAAGTTTACCGTCGAGTTTGTGCCGCAAATCTACCGGAATAGCCATTAGTTCATAGCCAAGTTCGGCACACAGCTTTTCAGTTCGCTTATCGTGCAGATAGGCAACAATTCTTGGTTTCATGCCCACTGGAGTTTTTGAATCAATAAAATCCTGCACTTCGCGATTAGCCAGTAACCAAAAAACAGAGTCTGTGTGGCTTAAAGCGAGATCTACTTTTTGTGTTGGCACAAACACCCAGGAATCATCGCTTTCTTGTGACTCGCCAGAGCCCCAAGGGTCGAGCATGCGTATTGAATAAAAATTAGCTACGTAGTCTTCAATGCCCAAAAGGTGCAGAGAGGGACGATTTACATAAAAAATGGGTTGCTCATTTGATTTCAAAAGTTTCGCGACGTCTTGAATCTGACTCATGCAATCATCGTATCTCAAGCAAAGACGAGGTTACGATGTAATACTCTTGAAGAATGAAAACAAAAGTAGCGGTTGCGGGAGCTAGTGGGAGGCTTGGCTCGCTGATCTGCAGTGTTATTGAAAGCCATCCCGAATTTGAACTTGTGGCGAGACTCGGCCGTAACTCAAAAAAAGATGCTGCGCTGGATGCAGAAATTCTAGTTGATGCAACAAATATTGACGCTTCTTTGGCTATTGTAGATACCGCTTTGAAGCGAGATCAGAAAGTGATTATTGCTACCAGTGGATGGAGTGAAGAACTCATTGAAGAGCTACGGTCACGTGTTGCAAACACCCCCAAGTCTGGTGTTTTGATTGTTCCAAACTTCTCTCTTGGCTCGGTGATTGGCACACAGATCGCTCAGATTATTGCACCCTATTTTGATCACGTTGAGATTATTGAAACACACCACTCCAAAAAGATTGATTCACCCTCCGGCACAGCTGTGCGCACGGCAGAGCTTATTGCTGAAGCTCGACCTGATAACCCGGTAACTGCGCCTTTTACTGACCAAGAGGCACGAGGGCAGCTTGTCGCAGGTATTCCAGTGCACAGCTTGAGGATGTCGGGAGTGGTAGCTAAACAGGAGGTTCGGTTTGGGGCTGTCGGCGAAACCCTCTCAATCACTCACGACACTGTGAGCCCGGATTCTTATATTGCGGGCATTAGGGCGTCTCTTGAGGCGATCCGTGACCAAAAGGGCCTGAGCGTGGGCCTAGCAAAAATTTTAGGAATCAAATAGTGAACGCTAGGGTGCGTGCAATCGCTGGTGTGACCATCATGAGCGTCTTGCTAGTGCTATATTTTGTTTTTGCGTGGCAGCGCGCTTTTGCGCTTTTGCAGACGGGCACTGTTTTAACCATCTCTATGGGCATCGCGCTTTTAATTTTGCCGCTGCTCGGGGCTTGGGCGCTTGCTAGAGAACTAGTTTTTGGTGCTACTGCAACAAAACTTGTCGACCGTTTAGAGGCAGAAGACCTTTTGCCTGAAGAAGAGTTCTCTGCACTTGCTTCGGGGAGGCCAGTTCGTGAAGAGGCTGACGCTGTGTTTCCAAAATACAGGCAAGAAGCCGAGTCAGATCCAGATTCTTGGCGTGCTTGGATGAGACTCGGAATTATTTATGATGCTTGCTCAGATCGCACTCGAGCGCGGGCAGCAATTAGACGCGCAATTGTTTTAGAACGAGCAGATCGTAAACACAAATAAAATTTTGTGTTTAACTAAAACTAAGGATAATATCTAGCTGATATCGTTTCGCATTTGTATAGGGTGCGATATTCCGCACAAGGGCGGCTATCAACTTACGTTGCTGAGAAAGATATATAAATATGCAGTCGTCTACGAAAACCGAAACACCAACGCGCGTGCTTGACTCTGTAAGCGGAATCAGCCGTAAAGGTTTGGAACCGGGCACCGTCGGGGTTTTTGGTGCCATAATAATTGGCTTATCCGTGTGTGCCCCTGCATACACACTCACCTCAGCAATCGGGCCAGCAGCACAAGAAGTGGGCTGGCAAACCCCAGCCATTTTTCTTGCGGGGTTTCTGCCCATGCTGTTGGTTGCGATTGGCTACCGCTCGCTGAACGACAAGATGCCTGACTCTGGCACATCCTTTACTTGGGCGACCCGCGCGTTTGGGCCGTGGGTGGGCTGGATGGCCGGATGGGGGCTCATCGCCGCTACCGTTCTAGTGCTCTCAAATCTTGCCGGAATCGCTGTCGAGTTTTTGTTTGAGTCGCTTGACGTAATCATGTCTGGTGGAGGTGAGGTAGCCGCTCTATCTGGTGTCTTATGGATTAACATTCTTGTTTGTTTAGGCTTCATGGGAGTCGCTACATTCATTTCTTACAGGGGTATGACCTCCACGAAAATTTTTCAATACATCACAGTATTTTTTCAGATGGCGGTGCTCGTCTGGTTTGTGCTCGCCATGTTCTTCTTTGCTGACCCGAGCCCTGATACAGGGGCGCGTAATATACCAGAGCTGTCGTGGTTTAACCCCCTAGAAATCACTAGCTTTAGTGCTTTTTCGGCAGGGCTTGCGGTTTCAATCTTTGTTTATTGGGGTTGGGATACCGTGCTAACTCTCGGAGAAGAAACCAAACCGTCTAAGGGCCGTTTCTCTACAGAAGGTAAAGCAGCGATGATCCTCGTTGCTATTTTGCTGGTTATGTATGTTGGTACCGCTACAGCCACGCTAGTGTGGGCGGGTGTCGGTGACGGACCTCACGGACTCGCCAACGTGACAATTGCAGAAAACGTCTTTGCAGCAATTGCTCACCCTGTTATGGGACCATTTGCGATTATGTTGCTAGTGGGTATTTTGTTGAGTGCAATGTCATCAATCAACACCACTGCGATCTCTCCAGCGCGCACACTCTTGGCAATGTCACACTATGGGGCGTTACCAAAAGCGATTAAAAAAATTCACCCTAAATATAAGTCACCCTATGTAGCGTTACTGCTTTCGTCTATTGTCGCTTCTGTTTTTTATGCCATCATGCGCTTCATAAGTGAAGATGTGCTGTGGGATACGATCACGGCCCTGGGCATGATGGTTTGTTTCTATTACGGCATCACAGCACTTTCTAGCACCTGGTACTTTCGCAAAACTGCCTTTAAGAGTGGTGCTAAAAAAGCAATCAGTCAGGTAATTCTGCCCGGTATTGGTGGACTATTTTTGCTGATCACATTTTTTCAAACCACAATCGATTATCTTGACCCGGCAGCCGGATCGGGAAGCAACATTGGCGGAGTCGGTCTAGTGGGGCTTATCGGCACTGTTGTTCTTTTACTTGGCGTCGTTTTGATGCTCCTTCAGGCCAGGGTTGCTCCTGCATTCTTCAAGGGAGAGATTCTACGCCGTGGCGACGACAGTGAAGGCATAGATCAGATGGAGCTTTTTGACGACGGCATAAAAGGCTGATCAACCTTAAACGCAGCCGCTTCGTTTAACCTCTTTCTTCGCTATATCTATACTTTTTTGCAACAATGTTTGTGAAGAGTCACTAACAAACGCAATAAATATTAAAAGTATACGGAGGAAAAAGTGAGCGAAGACAACTATTTAAAAAATACCGAAGAATCCCCGAAGGCGATCACCTGGCCTATTCTAATAGTTTTTGGAGTTGCTCTATTAATAGTCGGATTGCTCTTAAGTTTTTTTCTGATTCCAAAAGCTCAAAGCACATTTGATGCCACTGATTCTAATATCGCCGAAGCAGAAATGATCTCTTCTGCAGGAACAGAGGTAAGAGCAGGCCACGGAACACCCTCAAAAGAATACGGTGCAGAGGGAGACATCTATCTCAACGTATCAAATGGAGACGTGTTTTTACGCTCTGCCGATGATTGGAATTTTGAAGCTAACTTGGCAGCTCTCGCTCACGAACGTTTAACCGGTCTGCAGGGCGAAACAGATGACACGACTCAACCTGATGCGCCAGCCAGTGTCGGGCCGACTGGCCCTCAAGGTGAGCCTGGTGAAAAAGGTCAAGACGGTCAAGACGGTGAAGACGGCACCCAGGTCTCACTTGGGAGTGAGAAACCAACTGACACATGCGAACAGGAAGGTGACATCTTCATTAATGTTAAGGACATGGAGTTCTTCACTTGTGTAGATAGTGAATGGAAAGCATTCACTTACTGATTGCCTGCTTCACTAGTGCAGTCTAATGTGAGCGCAAATATAAAATAATAAGAACGGATAATTTTGACAAATCAACCCGGCCACATTCGGCGATGGGGCGCTATGAGCTGGTATCTCATCGGCATCATAGCCCTCATCGTGGTGATTGGGAGCATCTTAAACCTAATCAGTGTCATCGTTGTTCCACTGATTATCGCGATAATTCTAGGTATTATTTTAGAACCATTAGACGTATTTCTAGAGAAGCGACGCGTGCCACCGGCTCTGGCGAGTGTGTTAACTCTATTAGTGGCCATTGTGGTTATTACTGGCACAGCTACGATTGTGGTGGTGGGTTTTCTGCAACAGATGCCAGAAATATCGAAGCAGCTCAGCCAAGGGTGGGCGTCAACGGTCCAGTGGGCAAGAACCTTAGATATTGATCCGACGCTTCTCGAACGCGCACGTTCTTCACTGCAAGATTTCGCTCCCAAGCTCGGGCAAAATGTACTCGGGGCGGTTTCCAGCACTTTTTCTGGCGCACTGACCTTTGCTCTGGGAACATTCTTAGCGGTCTTCTTCCTTTTCTTTGTTCTGCGAGATGGAAGAAAGTTTCCATTCTGGTTCGCGCGAGTCACCTCCCTTGAATCGACTCTCGTGCATGAGGTAGATCGGATCACCAGAGCGTCTCTTCGCGGTTATTTTAAAGGCACAGCAATTACTGCTCTGCTGACTGCACCCATTTTTGTGATCCCACTCATCATTATGAAGGTTCCTTTGGTGGTCCCACTTACGATGATGTATCTTTTCTTGTCATTTGTGCCTTATGTTGGCGCTTGGATTACCGGCCTGTTTGCGATACTCATCGCTTTTGGGTCAGGAGGACCCATAGTTGCACTTGTGGTCGCAGTCAGCTTACTTGTTTCAAACGGGGCCATTCAAAGTGCAATAAGCTCATGGGCACTTGGTGCATCGCTGAGAATGCACCCTGTGCTGGTGCTGATATCAACCATCGCTGGAGGTACAGCTGCGGGGATTCTCGGGATGGTGCTTGCTCCACCGCTTCTGGCCGCCACCATCAAATCTTCGAGTGCGATACAAAAACACCGATCTAAAGCTAGTAAAACCGAATCTTAACCGTGCTGGTGGTATCCTAGTGACCATGTCTAAAGTGCCAACACCATATGAAGATTTATTGCGTGACGTGCTAGAAAATGGCACCCCTAAAGATGACCGAACAGGAACGGGAACTCGAAGTGTTTTCGGCAGGCAGATCCGTTTTGACCTTAGCGAATCCTTCCCATTGATCACCACTAAAAGAGTGCATTTTAAGTCGATAGCGGTAGAACTTTTATGGTTCTTACGCGGTGACAGCAATATCTCTTATCTCAGTGAAAACGGTGTCTCAATTTGGAATGAATGGGCTGATGAAAACGGCGAACTTGGTCCGGTTTATGGTGTGCAGTGGCGTTCATGGCCAACCCCCGACGGTGGTCACATTGATCAGATTCAAAAAATAGTAGATGATCTAAAATCAGACCCAAACTCTCGCCGACATATTGTTTCGGCCTGGAATGTGGCTGACATTCCTGATATGGCTCTTGCGCCGTGCCACGCCTTTTTTCAGTTTTATGTGGCGGATGGCAAATTATCCTGCCAACTTTATCAACGGTCAGCAGACATGTTTTTAGGGGTTCCTTTTAATATTGCTTCTTATGCACTTCTCACTTTGATGATTGCTCAGCAGGTGGGGCTTGAGCCGGGCGAGTTTGTGTGGACTGGTGGCGACTGCCACATCTATGACAACCACGTTGAGCAGGTTACAACGCAGTTGAGCCGTGACGCCTTTGCCTACCCAACAGTAAAAATCTCAAAGCGCGACTCAATCTTCGACTATAGTTATGAAGATTTCGAAGTCGTAGGCTACGAACACCATCCCGCTATCAAAGCACCGGTAGCTGTTTAATGAGCTTTAAAAGCACTGGGGGCCTAAAGCTTGGCATGATCTGGGCTCAAAGCAGCTCTGGGGTTATTGGCAAAAAAGGTGATATGCCTTGGCACCTTCCCGAAGATTTAGCTCACTTCAAAGCTGTAACTCTTGGTATGCCGGTGATTATGGGGCGGCGCACCTGGGAATCTTTACCAGAAAGGTTTCGGCCGCTCCCGGGCAGGCTGAACATCGTAGTGACACGCAATAGAGATTTTGTGGCAAACGGGGCTCAAACAGTAGCAAACCTTGATGATGCATTCGAACTGATTAACTCTCAGTACGGTCAGGGCGGTGATGAAGCCGAAGTTGATGCGTGGATTATGGGTGGTGGCGAGCTTTACCGGCACGGCATGCCACACGCCGACACACTGATGGTCACCCAAATATTTATCGATGTTCAGGGTGCCGACACCTTCGCACCAGAAATTGATGAGTCGTGGCAGTTGGTTTCTCCCGGTGAGGTGCTTCAATCATCGACCGGCTTGAAATTTAAGTTTGAACGGTACGGCAGAAATTAGTTTCGAAGTTAGGTACGATTAAGGGGTGAGAAACATTGAAAATCCCTTCGGCCAGGTAATGGTTGCTCTCGTCACACCCTTCGACTCTGAAGGTGAGGTTGATTGGAAAGCTACTGAGCAACACATTGAAGATTGCATTCAGCGTGGGGCAGACGGCATAGTTGTCACAGGAACAACCGGTGAAACTTCAACCCTCACAGACCCCGAGAAGATAAAACTTGTTGAAGTGGCTAAATCTGTTAGCTCTGGCCGAGCTAAGGTGATTACTGGTGGCGGATCAAACGAAACCGCCCACGCGATCGAAATGTATAAATCCAGTGAGCGTGCAGGCGCCGACGGCGTGATGATAGTTACTCCGTACTACAACAAACCAACCCAGGCTGGCTTATTAACCCACTTTCGCATGGTTGCAGACGCAACAGATCTGCCAGTAATTCTTTACGATATCCCGGGTCGCACCGGAGTGCCTATACGTTATGAAACTATTTTGAGACTGGCTAAGCACCCAAACATAGTTGCTATAAAAGATGCTAAAGGTGACTTCAGTGAGGTTAGCCGTGTGCTAAACCAAACTGATCTTTTGTACTTTTCGGGTGATGATGCAAACGTACTACCGCATTTATCGATTGGTGCTTCGGGGTTGATTGGCGTGACAGCAAACGTCACAGCAGCCCCATACAGAGTTATAATTGACGCAGTTAATAAGGGTGATTTGAAAGCAGCTCTTGAGGCACATCGCCAGCTTGAACCACTCGTGCGAGCTGTTATGACCCACGTTCCAGGAACTGTCGCGGCTAAATATATTTTGCACGGACTTGGTCGTATTGGAAGCCCACGAGTCAGACTTCCCTTAGTTGGCCCTGAAGAGTGGGAAGCGGCAATTATAGAAGATGAGCTTAGCCTAGTAGGAGATTTAGAAGGCCTAGACCTTTCAAACTTTAGGCCTGACCGTAATGCCGCCGCCGGGGGAGCTTTGCCCAAGGTAGCTGGCACCACCAGATAAAAACTAATTCAGGAGATTTTTTGAATAGCACAGTTTATGCACCTGCAAAGTTAAAGCAGGGAGCGCTACGGATAACACCTCTTGGTGGTCTCGGCGAAATTGGCAGAAATATGACCGTCTACGAGATAGATGGAAAGCTGTTAATCGTCGATTGTGGGGTTCTTTTCCCAGAAGAGAGCCATCCCGGAATAGATTTAATTCTGCCAGATATCACAAAAATTGAAGACCGTCTGGGAGACATTGTTGCTGTTGTTTTAACGCACGGACACGAAGATCATATTGGCGGGGTGCCATACCTGCTGAAACTGCGTGAAGATATTCCGCTCATTGGTTCACAGCTGACGTTGGCGCTCATAGAAGCGAAACTTAAAGAACACAGAATAACTCCCGTCTCAAGGTTGGTTGCTGAGGGTGAGCGCATACAGACTGGGCCGTTTGATTTAGAGTTTGTGGCGGTTAACCACTCAATCCCCGACTCGCTAGCTGTTGCTATTCGCACGAGCGCCGGTATGGTTCTTGCCACCGGTGACTTTAAAATGGATCAGCTCCCACTCGATGGGCGCATTACTGACCTGAGAGCATTTGCGCGTCTTGGCGAAGAGGGCGTCGACCTTTTTATGACGGATTCGACAAACGCTGACGTACCGGGTTTCACCCCCCTTGAAAAAGATATCGGGCCTGTTATCGAACGAATCATGTCACAGGCGAAGGGGAAAGTAGTCGTTGCAAGTTTTGCCAGTCACGTGCACCGTGTGCAGCAGGTGATGAATGCGGCTCAAAACTCAGGTCGCAGAGTAGTTTTGTTGGGTCGCTCGATGGTGCGCAACATGCAGATTGCGCAGAAACTCGGTTACCTAGAGGTGCCCGAGGGCGTGATAGTAGATCTTAAGAAGAGCTCAGACATTCCCGATCACAGAATTGTTTACATGTCGACTGGTTCGCAGGGTGAACCAATGGCAGTGCTAAGCCGCATGGCAAATGGGGAACACCAGATTGAGGTTGGTGAAGGAGACACTATAATCCTTGCATCGAGCTTGATCCCAGGCAATGAAAACTCTGTTTATAGGGTTATCAACGGTCTGATGCGCCTCGGAGCTCACGTGGTGCACAAGGGCAACGCAGAGGTGCATGTTTCAGGTCACGCCGCTGCTGGTGAGCTGATGTACTGTTATAACATTGTGAAGCCAAAAAACGTCATGCCTATTCACGGTGAATACCGTCATCTTGTGGCTAATGCTGGGGTGGCAATAGAAACTGGGGTGCCCCAAAACCGTACAATAATCGCTGAGAACGGTACCGTGGTTGACCTCAGCGATGGTGTTGCCAGGGTGGCGGGTCAGCTCGATATCGACTTCATCTATGTTGATGGGAAGAGCGTTGGCCGTGTCACAGACGATGATTTGAAAGACCGCCGCACCCTAGCTGAAGAGGGTTTCATCTCGGTTATAACAGTTGTTGAGACTACTCTTGGGCGCATAGTTTCTGGCCCGGTCGTGCAGGCAAAGGGCGTTGCAGAAGACGAGAAAGTTTTTGACGAGATCATTCCAAAGATTTATAAAGCTCTAGAAGACGCCATGGCTGAAGGTGTGGCAGATCATCATCAACTGCAGCAGGTTGTTCGCCGTACACTTGGTAAATGGGTTGGTGCGAGGCTCCGCCGCAGAGCGATGATTGTGCCGGTAGTGGTAGTCGTTTAGATTCTTTTTCTAGCCGCGCACAACTAAACGTTTTAACCTCTGCACAACAAGAATAGCTTCAGTGTTTTTGAGCATCAAGAGCACTGCTATATAGATGACACCCATGACTAGTGTGACAACGCCTGAAGAAATAAAAGCTCCTAAAAATGAAGCTACAGGGAACGAAGTTTCACTGATCCACCCCATCATATAGAGCGCGGCAGCACCCCCAGCGGTAGCAAAAATTATTGCTATTATCGACTGCAAAAATGTTGTGAGCAAGCGGCGACCCTCGAGAGACCCAATGCGGGTCCGCAACACGATGAAAGTCGCTATCGCTTGTGCTGTGATTATCAGTGAGATGAGAAGCGAAATAGCGTAGGCAATCTGATGCGTTGGTAGCGTTGAACTCCACAGGCTACTCGCAAATATTAGCGCCGATTGCACTAACGCAATGAAAAATGGGGTGCGGGTGTCACTGAGCGCAAAAAAACCGCGGTTTAAAACAAACACGAGGCTGTAGGGTGCCAGACAGATAAGAGTTACAATCAGTAGCTTCGCCATCAGCGTGATGACGTCAAATGGCGCGGCCCACTGGATAATTCGAATGAGTGGGAACGCGAGCAAAATCATGGCCGCAGTGAAAAACAACATTGAGATGAGGGCCAACCTTGCAGCTTCTGCGAGGTAGCGTTTCATTTTTGCTAAATCACCTGAGTGCACACTCTCGCTCATGCGCGTGAAGTTTGCTGTAACCAGCGAAATTGTGATGATTGCGTGGGGCATCACAAAGATCACATTGACAAGTTCAAAGGCCGCAAGCCCCGCCTCATCTGGGCGTGCAAGGCTTAAAACCGCAGAATTTATGAGACCGACAAGCTGTGCAACGAGAACAGTCAAAAAAGTCCAGAATGCGACCTTGCCCATTGTGCCAAGACCAATTCCGCGAAACTTTAGGTCGAAACGGAACTTAAGCCCCACCCGCTTCCAGAAAGCAAAAAGCGCTAAGCCTTGTACTGCCACCCCAAGCGTTGCTGATCCGGCAACTAGCAAGATAGCGAGCAGATCCCATCTTTCCAGTAGCAAGCTTCCTGCGGGGTCAGCGCCGTAGATCCACACAAAAGCTAATAGCCCCGCGATGCTGATGATATTGTTTAAAACGGGTGACCAGGCGTAAGGACCAAAAAAGCTTTTTGCGTTTAAAACCTCGCCTACGACTGTGTACAGGGAATAAAAAAGCACCTGCGGCAACAACCAAAACGCAAAAAGAGTGGCGAGTCTAGTCTGTTGCGGATTATCCCAGCCAGCCCCCAGAAAAGCGATCAACCACGGAGTGAGAATAGCGAGCACGGGAAGAAGCGCGGCAGAGCCAACAATAGCTAGTGAGACAAGTTTATTTATATAGCTGCGACCACCGTCTTTGGCGAGAGCAGCCTTAGTTATTTGTGGCACGAGAACAGCGGTTAGCGCTCCAGTGATGATCAGGGTATAAACAGTGTTGGGAATCTTTATTGAGGCAGCAAAAGCGTTAGCAGCTAGACCCGTTGACCCAATCGCATACGCTAAAACCATGGCCCGGCCCAGCCCTAAAATACGAGAAAGAAGCGTTCCCGAAGCTAAAATGAGACCCGCTCTGCCGATATTTTGCGTGCTCAAAGCTAAAACTTATCTTTAAAAATTTTACGGATCAAAAGAATGAAGTTGTAGCGAAGCTTACGCACCGGAATTTCCCAAGTTCCAGCGTAGTCAAACTGCTCGCCACCAAAAGACCTTTTAAACTGGCTAAACCCAAACCACGGGTGGTCTACTTCTGAGGGTGGAACAACACCGTAAAGGTCAAAAAACTTTTGATCGCTATTTGCGGAGTCTTCTATCATTCGCGTTACAAGAATAGACCCTGCCTGCAGGTTGCGGTGTTCTGTGTCGGCAGCGGCGTGAGCGTAGTAGCGGCAGTCTTCGTCATCGAATACGAGAGCCGCTGCTATAACTTTGCTGTCCAACTGCGCTAAATAAACTTTGGCGGCTTCTAGAGGCATGAGCGTGTTTGCGTTTGCGCGTAAATAGTCACTGTCGTGCGCGACCATGCCCGTTCGTTCGGCAACTTCATCAAGCAGACTGATTAGATGTTCAACGTCTTTTGGGTCTGAACTGGTAACCACGTTCAAACCTTTTTTTGTGTAGTTGCGGTGAGCATTTCTGAGGCTCTTGCGCATTTCTGCGAGCACTTCAGCAAAGGGTCGATCAATGTCAATGCGTTGGGTGTGTTCGGGCTGTTTGCGGGGAGCTCTTTTGATTCCCGCATAATCGATTTCTTGTGTGGTGATATTTCCGGTGGGTTCTATGCGAAGATAAACAGCGCCCAGCTTTTTAGCGTTTGCAATGAGGGAATCCAGTGCGGGTTTTAATTTTTCTGCTGATTCAACAACGGGTCCGTAGGGGCAGTACAGCCTGGTTCCTAATTTTCCGTGCTCAATAAAAGCTTGGTAGTGCCAGCCCTCACCTTCGTCAGTAACGACTGCTCGTTGCAATTCTTTTTGCAACTGTGCCCAGGGCTGACGTTGTAAAAAATGTATCATTGTGCTTATTCTAGTCGCCTAATCAGTAATAAATTATGGCGCGCCGATGAAAACATGGTTGTTGTCACTGGTGTCTCTTAACCTATTAGCATGGCACAGAAGAGATCTCAGAGCGCCAAAAAACCTAAACCTCGCACGAGGGGTGCTCAGGCTACAACAAAAGTGCTCTCTTCAGCCGATCAAGGCCCAAACCCCTTCGTTAAAATGTGGATGGGGCTAGCGCACGGTGTCGGTGCAGTAGCTCGCATGTTTAGACTTGAGCCGTTAGAACCAGAGCAGCGCAGAGACGGCATCCCGCTATTTTTAGTTTTAGTTGGTTTAGCCGGAGCTGTTTTTGAGTGGTTCTTGATTAATAATCCGGTTGCTATAACGCTTAGCGAGTGGACTGTTGGCGGTCTTTTTGGGAGGGTCGCTTTCGCACTCCCAATAATTTTGTTTGGTTTTGCTTTTTGGCTGTTCAACCACCCCACTGGCACTCACGATAACAGACGCATAGCGGTTGGTTTAAGTCTCGCACTTTTAGGTATCACAGGTTTTTCGCACGTTTTTGGTGGAACGCCAAAACCCGCAGACGGTATGCCCGCTCTTGCAGAAGCGGGAGGCCTTGTGGGGTGGATCGTGGGCGCCCCATTAATGTTTTTAACTATCTGGGTTGCCGTTCCGATTCTGGTCTTGCTGACTGGTCTTTCAGTGCTCATAATAACCAAAACGCCACCCGCAAAAATAGGTAGCAGACTTCAAGAAATGTACTCTTACCTAGTAGGTAAACCCTACGGAACTGCGGAGCCCGAGCAAGCAGTGGAGCCAGCAACAGAGCCAGCGCGACCTTTTCGTCTTAGAGCCAGTAGAGCTAGTAGAGCTGCTCGAGGTGGTGCTGAGAAGAGCAACCGAACAGGGCAGGTGCTTTTTGACACGGGTAGTTTCGAGGGTGACGACGGGGTGCCTTTTTGGCGACGCAACCCGAGTGGCAGGGAAGAAGATCCGCAATTTTATGGGGGTGCGGGTGAACTGTTGGGAGAAGCTGAGCCTGAAGCTGAAGCTGAAGCCGAAACCGCTTCTCACGAGGTCCCATTTGACTCAGCTCTGGTGGGGCAGGAAGGTGGCCCGGCTCACGACCCTGCAGACACTGCCGAGGTGGCAAGCCTAATCGAGTCATTGCGCAAACAAGCCCCAAGTGACGACGACTTTGATGATGACGACACAAACGTTGTTTTAAACCCGGGAGAGTCAATAGCTCTTGGCAAGTTTGACCCGTTTACAAAACAAGAAGAACCCGAACAGCCTGCATATCTTTTGCCTTCTGACGACACTCTACAAGAGGGTGAATCTCCTAAAGTTGACTCCGAAAACACGGCTCAAACAATAGCAGCTATTAACTCTGTTTTAGACCAGTTTAAGGTTAACGCGCAGGTGCAGGGATACTCGAGAGGCCCCACAGTAACACAGTATGAAATTGAGCTGACACCCGGCGTTAAAGTGGGCCGTGTGACAGCACTTGCACAAGACTTTGCATATGCGGTTGCTTCAGACAAAGTAAATATTCTTGCACCCATTCCAGGTAAAAGCGCTATCGGTATTGAGATTCCTAACGTTGATCGCGAGAACGTCTCGCTTGGCGATGTGCTCAGGTCTAACAAGGCTCGTTCTAGTGCGCACCCGCTCACGGTAGCAATTGGTAAAGATGTTAAAGGTGATTTTGTTGTCGCTAATCTCTCCAAAATGCCCCACTTGCTTGTGGCTGGTTCTACAGGATCAGGTAAATCTAGTTTTATAAACTCGATGATCACAAGTATTTTGATGCGAGCGACACCTGCAGATGTGCGAATGGTGCTCGTTGACCCCAAGCGCGTGGAACTGACCATCTATCAAGGGGTTCCGCATCTGATCACTCCAATCATTACGAGTCCTAAAAAAGCTGCAGAAGCTCTACAGTGGGTCGTCAAAGAAATGGATATGCGCTACGACGACCTGGCGAGTTTTGGCTATAGACACATTGATGACTTCAACCGGGCAGTCAGGGCTAATGAAGTGCAACTTCCGCCTGACAGTGAGCGTGTGCTGAAGCCCTACCCGTATCTACTTGTGGTCGTAGACGAGCTTGCAGACCTCATGATGGAGGCACCGCGTGACGTTGAAGATTCAATTGTGCGCATTACCCAGCTAGCTCGTGCAGCAGGGATCCACCTAGTGCTGGCGACTCAAAGACCGTCTGTTGATGTGGTTACCGGCCTGATTAAGGCTAACGTGCCGAGCCGTCTGGCTTTCGCGGTGATGTCGGTTACCGACTCTAGAGTGATTTTAGATCAGTCGGGAGCAGACAAACTTATTGGCCAAGGAGACGGCTTATTTTTGCCTATGGGCGCCTCAAACGCTATCAGGGTGCAGGGAGCGTGGGTCGACGAGGCTGAAATAGATAGGGTTGTTAAACACGTTAAAGCTCAAGCGCGACCAGATTATCGCAAAGATGTGCAGGCTGCCCTCGAGAAGAAAGAAATCGACCCCGATATTGGTAGCGACCTAGAAGCGTTAGTGCAGGCGGTTGAGTTGGTGGTCGGCATACAGTCCGGCTCAACATCAATGCTGCAAAGAAAACTGCGCATAGGCTACCAAAAGGCTGGCAGGTTGATGGATTTGCTTGAATCGCGGGACATAGTTGGTCCAGCCGACGGTTCGAAACCTCGTGATGTGCTTGTTCCGCCAGACGAGCTAGATAATGTGATCGCAATGTTGCGTGGGCAGACACCTCCAAAGGTTGCAGATTCAGCAGACTCAAACGATACTGCAGTGGTAGAGCGAACGTATGATGATCCGCTAGCTCAAAATTTGAGTGGTGTTGAAGAGGTCGAGGGCGACAGTGATGATGATGCGTGGGGGCTCACGGGCCGAGATTAAAGATTAAGTTTTCCAGCAGCTTCAGAGGTAGTGTGTATTTATGACGTCCAAGGTCAGCAACTGGAACATTGCTAACATAATCACTTTTGCGCGCATAGCGGCCACACCATTTTTTGTGTGGATGCTTTTAGCAGACGCCGGGCAAATGGGTGCGCTCAGGTGGGCTGCTGCAGCCTTCTTCGTGTTGGCCATCGCAAGTGACGCAGTAGATGGGTACCTGGCTCGCTCACGGGGTTTAATCACCGATTTGGGTAAGCTCTTAGACCCGATTGCAGACAAGGTGCTGACCGGTAGCGCTCTCGTAGGGCTGTCTGTGCTGGGTGAGTTGCCCTGGTGGGTGACAGCTGTTGTGCTTGTGAGAGAGGTCGGCATAACCGTGCACAGGCTGATTATTGCACACGATGTCGCAATAGCTGCGGCGTGGATGGGCAAGCTAAAAACCGTGGCACAGTCAGTAGCGATAGCTCTCGCGTTGTTTCCTTTCGTAACTCTCTGGGAGCCCATGCGCATCGTAAACATAGTCACAATGTCGATAGCAGTCGTGCTCACAGTTGCAAGCGGAATCGACTATCTAGTGAGCCTCCGCCGCACTCGCTTGAGGGGGTAGGTTGATCTTGTTTGAAGAGTTAGCTCATGAGGTTGTTGCACTGGCTTCTAAGAAGAAAGTTTGGATATCAGTTGCTGAATCACTCACAGGAGGTCTCGTAGCTGCCACTCTTGTGAGTGTACCCGGCGCTTCCGCAGTCTTTAGCGGGGGAGTAGTTGCCTACAATCTGCAAGTCAAAAGGTCTTTGTTGGGGGTGGATCCTGACGTTTTAAACGCTCATGGTGCTGTGCACCCTGAGGTGGCAAGGCAGATGGCACGTGGTGTGCGTTATGCATGTGCAGTAGCGAATGATGAGGGCGCTGTTGCTCACGCAGATATCGGAATATCTACCACAGGTGTGGCTGGTCCCGACCCTGATCCGCTAACGAGGCAGCCAGCTGGTACAGTTTGGATAGGGTTGAGCTCCTCCAAAGGTGAAGTGGCTAAAGCTTTGGAGCTACGGGGGAGTCGAAGTGAGATCCGCAAACAGACCGTAGAAGCGGTTTTAGATTTACTGAAAAATGAACTTGAGTCGCTTTGACTCAACTTTCAGCTTACGGTCGGGAATAATTGTGGGTATTCACTGGTTATACATAGTGTCACCCGCAACAATGGGTGTAGTGTTTCTTACCAAAACAATATTGGTAAGGGATTAGACTGGTAAATATGCGATTTAATCGCCCAAAGCTAAAGGAGGTTGCACATGGTGCTCATGCGTCAAGAGATTGGTGATGTGCTTCGTGACTTCCGGCTTCAAAAAGGCCGTACGTTGAGGCAGGTTGCTGGCGATGCCAGTGTTGCCCTTGGTTACCTGAGTGAGGTTGAAAGAGGGCAGAAGGAAGCTTCAAGCGAGATTCTTTCGGCCGTCGCGGAGGCATTAGAAACTCCGCTTTCTATAATCCTCGGTGAGGTAAGTCAGCGTTTAGCCATTTCTGAAGGAATCGACCTGCAGATTGCGGGTGTTCCAGATACGGTTCCTGTAGAACTGATGACCGGGTATTCTTCGTCACTTATGGCACGACAAATTTAAGCGTCGTAACCGTAGGTGAAAGAAAGCGAATTGCGTAGAGCTCTTAAAGAAGAGTTCGGTGAAGCTTATTCGCAGGTGATAGTGCGTGACCACTGGCTTCGAGATTTCGGTGGCACGCCTTCTCAATTGCTGGCCGCTGGCACCCCTCCTCGAGAAGTATGGGCTGCTGTATGTGATGACTTTGACGTCCCACTAGAGCGGCGTCACGGCAGGGGAATGATGGACCCCAAAAAGAAATAGTTTGTGTGTGATGCGACACGCCGAACCGGTTTCGAAAGTTTGTTCGAATGGTGATAATCTCCGTTAATAGGTGTTAATAGACAATTTTTATTAACAAAGTAAGACCGTTGGCTTTAAATGTCAGTGGTGTTGCATAAAGTAAAAAATGCCTAAACACCAAGCCTTGTTGATTGAAGCTCTAGCTGAAACGACAGCCTATAGGCAGCAACCGGTGGGCCACCACCACAACTAAGAGGAGAGCACCATGGCTAACCACAAAGACCGCGACAAAGCCTTAGAATCAGCACTCGCGCAGATTGATAGACAATTCGGTAAGGGCTCAGTCATGCGCCTGGGCAGTGACGAACGTGCCCCGGTTGAAGTTATCCCTACAGGGTCGATAGCTCTTGATGTAGCTCTCGGGGTGGGCGGTCTGCCGAGAGGTCGTATAGTTGAAATTTACGGCCCTGAATCATCGGGTAAGACAACGCTCACACTGCATGCTATTGCTAGCGCTCAGAAAGCCGGGGGTATCGCAGCGTTCATAGATGCTGAGCATGCGCTCGACCCTGAGTACGCCCAAAAGCTTGGTGTAGACATTGACTCACTTCTTGTTTCCCAACCCGACACCGGTGAGCAAGCACTTGAAATTGCTGACATGTTAATCCGTTCTGGCTCTATTGACCTAGTAGTGATCGACTCTGTTGCTGCTCTCGTGCCAAAAGCAGAAATTGAAGGTGAGATGGGTGACAGCCACGTTGGTTTACAGGCTCGACTCATGTCACAGGCGCTACGTAAAATTACAGGCGGTCTAAACACCACTAAAACAACTGCGATATTCATTAACCAGTTGCGCGAAAAGATTGGTGTCTTTTTTGGTAGCCCAGAAACCACTTCTGGTGGTAAAGCTCTGAAATTTTACGCTTCTGTGCGGCTAGACATTCGCAGAATCGAAACCCTCAAAGAGGGAACGGAAGCTGTTGGAAACCGCACTAGAGTTAAAGTCGTTAAAAACAAGATGGCTCCCCCCTTTAAACAGGCAGAATTCGATATTCTTTATGGAGTCGGTATCTCGCGCGAAGGCTCACTCATCGACTTTGGTGTTGAGCAGGAGATCGTTAAGAAGAGCGGTGCTTGGTATACCTACGAAGCTGATCAACTAGGTCAGGGCAAAGAAAACGCACGTAGATTCCTGATCAACAATCCCGATATCGCTCTAGATATTGAAACCAAAATTTTAACGAAGCTTGGCATCGGTGGTCTGGGCGTTGAAGACGAAAAGGGCAGCGCTCCTGTTGCAGAGCTACCAAAAAAACGTGTCGGAGCGTAAGAGCGAATGACTAAAAATGTCTGTTAGATTTATGCCCGGAAATCCCGATCGATCTGAAGCACAGACCGATCGGGACAACCTGGCAGAAATAATTGATATTCGCTCTAAGCTTTTATCCCCCGAGCACCCTGCACCTGAACCACCCACCTCTGAACTAACCATAGACACTTTAAGCGTCGCCACTAAAATGCTCGCGCGCAAAGCGATGTCTGCTGGCGAATTGCAGAAAGAGCTTCGAGCTGTGGGGTGCCCAGCCACAGATATTGAGGTTGTTATCGAAGAGTTTAAAGAAAGTTTGTATCTTGATGATGTGGGTCTTGCGCGGTTAGTGAGTGAAAAACTTCGTTCATCCAAAAACGCTAGTAAGAATCAGATTCGTCGTTCGCTTCAGCAAAGACTTTTTGAGCCCTTTGTAATTGAAGAAGTGCTTGAAGACTTTGCTGAAGAAGAAGAAACCACACTACTTTTTGAGACAGCGAAGAAGCGTGCCCGGCAGATGCGAGGGTTATCTAGAGACGTGGCAGAAAGAAGATTGATTGGGTTTCTATCTAGAAGAGGGTGGGGCGGCTCTGAAATGTTTCGAGCAGTTGCTGAAGCTCTCGACGGTGCAGAAAGCGACTGACCGGCATTTCTTAGAGCCTCCGCTCATATAAAGATCAGAGACGACAGTTACAATATTCTCATGCTCCAAGCTACATCAGAAACACCCGTAATAATCGAGCGTTCCCCCGCCTCTATACGACCAGACGGCACCGCAAGAAGCTACAACATTAGAACCCATGGCTGCCAGATGAACGTGCACGACTCAGAGAGACTAGCAGGGTCTCTAGAAGCTGCCGGGTATGTTAGGGCAGACGGCGATGATCAGGCAGATGTCATAGTAATCAACACTTGTGCAGTCCGTGAAAATGCGGGCAACAAACTTTACGGCAACCTGGGTCAGCTAGCTTCAGTGAAACGCGTGCAAGAAGGCATGCAGATTGCGGTCGGTGGCTGTCTTGCGCAGAAAGACCAAAACACTATCCTCAAAAAAGCTCCTTGGGTAGATGTTGTTTTTGGAACACACAACATGGGCTCACTCCCGCAACTTTTGGAACGTTCTAGGCACAACAATGAAGCGCAAATTGAGATTCTCGAATCGCTAGAGGTTTTCCCTTCAATGCTCCCTACAAAACGAGAATCAGCTTCAAGCGGGTGGGTCTCAATTTCTGTAGGGTGTAACAACACCTGCACCTTCTGTATAGTGCCAACTCTGCGCGGCAAAGAAAAAGATCGCAGACCCGGAGACATAATGGCTGAAGTTCAGGCTCTTGTCGATGATGGTGCAATAGAAGTAACCCTGCTTGGACAAAACGTAAACACCTACGGTGTTGAATTCGGGGACCGTCAAGCATTCAGTAAACTTTTGCGCGCAATGGGTGAAATAGAAGGCCTTGAACGAGTGCGCTTCACAAGCCCCCACCCAGCAGCTTTTACTGAAGATGTGATCGAAGCTATGGCAGAAACACCTAACGTGATGCCACAACTGCATATGCCCCTACAATCAGGGTCAGACAGCGTTCTTAAAGCAATGCGTAGGTCATACCGAAGTAAAAAATATCTTGGCATTATCGAACGAGTGCGAGAACTGCTACCAGAAGCATCAATAAGCACTGACATTATTGTTGGTTTCCCTGGCGAAACAGAAGAAGACTTCGAAGACACTCTTCGCGTTGTTGAAGAATCACGTTTCACCATCGCCTACACGTTTCAATATTCGATTAGACCGGGCACCCCTGCAGCGACTATGCCAGATCAGATTCCTAAAGAAGTGGTTCAAGAGCGGTATGAGCGGCTTCTGGCTTTACAGGAGCGCATCAGTGCAGAAGAAAACGCCAAGCAGGTCGGCAAAATCGTTGAGGTTTTGGTTGCTGAGGGTGAAGGACGCAAAGACGATGCCACAATGCGCATGAGCGGTCGCGCTAAAGATGCACGTCTGGTTCATTTTGAGGTGCCACAGGGCGAATTAACTCCAAGACCGGGAGATGTTGTTGAGGTGCGAGTAACAAAAAGTGCACCATACTTTTTAATCGCAGACGATTCAGACATTTACAACGTACGTCGCACCCGCTCAGGTGATGCCTGGGACAGACGCCAGGCAGAAAGCTGCGGAGTTCCAACAGGCAGCGTGGGCTCTAACGGGTCTGCAGCTCCAGTGAGTCTTGGTATCCCAACGATTCGCACCCGATGACCCTCTCCGACCCCACACTCTGGGTGATAGTCGGCGCCACTGGAACCGGCAAGACAGAACTTTCTTTAAAACTTGCTAACCAAATCAAAAATCAAAAAAGTTCTGGTTCAATCTCTACTCCTGAACCACACATTGTAAATGCCGATTCGATGCAATTTTATCGCGGAATGAACATCGGAACGGCTAAACTCACAGAAACCGAACGTGGTGGAATAAAACACCATCTTTTTGATGTGCTTGATGTTACCGAAGAGGCCACTGTCGCGTGGTATCAACCACTAGCCAGAAAACTAATCTCTGATCTGCTCACCGCCGGTCACGACGTGATTTTGGTCGGTGGATCGGGCTTGTATGTCTCAAGTGTTATATATGATTTTGAGTTTCCTCCAAGAGACGAGACGCTCAGAGCAGCCGTGCAAGAGCGGTTTGATCGTGAAGGCATTGACCCGCTCATGGAGCGCCTCCGCGAGCTAGCTCCGCATGTAGCTGACACCGTAGACAGCAGAA
>DATJCC010000013.1:0-37698 GCA_035514995.1 Microbacteriaceae bacterium | reverse complement strand
GTCCCGCAAAGAACATTACCTCACTACCGAGCCATACCATGGTGCCGACGGCAACCACGTTGGGTCTCTTCACGGTGGGTGTTGTTGAGTTTGTATTCATAGTGCTCGTAGTCACTCCTCCATTATGGCTGAAAATTTGGTGTGTGTTTTACATCACGGCTCGGCGTGGCTGAACTGACACGCAAATCAACTTCTACTTTATCGCTTATTTTTAGTCCTGTGTGCACCTTGGGCGTTTTCGAGCGTTCTGGTTGCAGTCTTTGTTTAACTACAGCCTATAGAATTAGAGAGTGGATTTCGAAACGAACTGGCCCCAGACTCTAACCAACCTTCTAAATAGTGAAGAACTTTCCATGTCAGAATCTGAGTGGGCGATGCACCAAATCATCACCGGGCAGGCTTCTAGCGCCCAAATAGGAGCATTTTTGACTGCATTGGCAGCCAAGGGTGTGACTGTAAAAGAAATAGTTGGTTTTCGCGATGCTATTCTTTCCACTGCACTGCCTGTTAAACTTCCTAATGATTCGGTTGACATAGTGGGGACCGGCGGGGACAAGTTTGGAACAATCAACGTTTCAACTATGGCAGCGATACTTGCAGCAGCCACAGATACTCCAGTGGTTAAACACGGCAACAGAGCAGTCAGTTCAAAATCTGGTGCTTCCGACGTTTTGACAGAACTTGGGGTAAATCTCGATCTTGATGGGCAGCAGTTAAGTGAAACCTTCAACGAAGTTGGATTGGCTTTTGTGTGGGCTGCCAAGTTCCTTCCTGGGTTTAGACACGTCTCGAAAGAACGTGCTGATCTGGGAATTCCTACAGTTTTTAACTTTTTAGGGCCGCTATGCAATCCAGTGCGTCCAGAAGCGACAGCAGTAGGCGTTTCAGATGTTAAACAGGCTCCGCTATTGGCTGGTGTTTTTCAAGTGCGTGGCGCTTCAGGTCTTGTGTTTCGAGGTGATGACGGTCTTGATGAGTTGACAACTACCGGTCACTCTCACATTTGGGAAGTAAGCCGTGGTTCGATTACAGAGCATGACGTAGATCCGCGTGACGTGGGATTGCCCGTCGCCAAAATGAGTGATTTGGTTGGCGGATCGCCGGAGAATAACGCAGATATTATTTGGAGAGTCATGGATGGTGAAGAAGGACCAGCAAGAGACATTGCTGTTCTGAACGCAGCTGCAGGTCTGGTTGCATATGAGCTGCATATCAAACCTCACACGGTTGAACAGGGAATGCATGAAAGGTTACGAGCTAAAATCAGTGTTGTTCAAGAAGTTATTGATTCTGGTGAGGCATTACAAAAGCTAAAAGACTGGATTCGGGTAACTTCTCAAGTAGACGACAAATAATCTAATTTATTATGCGATTTACTTCAATCGCTCCAGTTAACTACAAGTTTTGACTCAACCGGAGTCAGGATGGAGCGTCTGATGAAACAGTACTTAGAGACGTCTTTGTCTAGGTGCATTAACTGTTCTAAAATATTCTCACGTTCGGCAACTTTGCAAGCAACAGTTATTGTGGGGTAGAGGTTAATAACTTCAAACTCTCCACCGATTCCGTCTTTGTCCATACGAATCGATCCAGTTGCCGTATCTGTGTAGGAAGCAATTCTAATTTTTGATCGATTAGCAAGAAACAAGAAGGTAAGCATGTGGCATTGTGCGACAGCCGAAATGAGCAACTGCTCAGGGTTCCAGCTATCAGGATTGCCATGAAACTGTTTTGCGGCTGATCCATGGATAATTTCTGCGTTACCGGTAGATAATATGTGGTCGCGAGTGTAGCCGCCTTTTTTGCGGGGAGAGGGATTCCAATGGATCGATATCTCGAAAGAGTGCAAAGAATGATTCACAGGATTAAGTGTATATGAACCGAAATATCTAAACTGACATAATATGTATTATCAACTTTAATCTATTATGTGTTTACAATAGCTATCTAAAAACCTTGGTTATTCGAAGCATGAATAATACAGCTACAACAACTGTGATAAAAGATGCTCCCAGGTAATAATTACCAGAACTGACGGTGTTTACTAATACGTAAATGATGAAAGAAAACACGCCAACTAAAATAAGAATTGTGAAAAATTGTTGAATAAATTTCCCGACTTGAACCCAGTTCGGATGTACAGGGCTTTCTGGATGAAATCTTTTTAAATCGGTATAAACCACTGCTTTTGGCACCAACAGCTTGGCTATAGCTGTGACAAAAACTGTTATCGTTAGTGCGGCGATAAGATCGCTTGCTCGGTGCCAGCCATAATCTAAAAGTTGCCAAGCAACGATTATTAAAACTAACGTTGTGGCCCAAAATGTTAGCTTCCAGTTCGAGGCTGAAACCGTTAACAGCGTTATCACGGCAATTGTGGCAAAAACACTCATATGTCCGCTCGGCAGAGTGTTCTCAATTAATTCTGGAACCTCGTCTGCACTTAATAAATTTTTTCTAGGTAAATATATTTTTGCGATCTGTGCAGCAACCATCGATAACCCGGCTAAAAACCAAGTAGAGATTGCTCTGAAAATCCCCATTTTAAAACCAGAATAAATACTTATTACTGCCAGGAAAGTTATAATTAATGATGGCTGTACTGCAGCCAGAGGCAAAAAAGGGTTGTCTCTAAAGCTGGATTCTTCTAACGCAGAATTTTCAATTCTTTGACCAATTGGTGTAGCTACGGCCAATATATAGTTGAAGAGGAAAACGGTTGAAGTCAACTATAAAATGCCGAAGGTTTGTGCTCTACGCATTTTCTTGATCCTGAATCTCTGACCGTTTCGAACCTATAGCCCAAAGCGCAATTGAGGCAGCTGTTGCTACATTCAGTGAATCTACCCCATTTTTCATACAGATTTTAACTTGATAGTCACAAGCGCCAAAAGCTTTTTTACTTAAACCCGGCCCTTCAGCGCCTAAAACTAGAGCCAAATTCGAAGGTAAATCATTAATGAAGCTATTAAGGTCAATTGCGTTATCGTCTAAACCCATGCCAATGATGTTAAAGTCGTGTTCTCGCAGTAAAGGACCAGCCAAGCGCCACTCAGGTAGCCTTGCCCACGGAACTTGTAGCACAGCGCCCATACTTACACGGACGGCCCTTCTATATAACGGATCAGCAGTTGACTGGGTTAACAAAACACCATCGGCTCCTAAAGCTGCTATCGATCGAAAAATGGCACCAACATTTGTGTGGTCTGAGAGGCCATCAAGAACAACCAAAAATTTAGAATTAGCGATCAACTCTTCAGGATCCAAAGGCTCCGGTCGGTGCATCGCTGCTAGCGCACCTCTGTGCATGTGAAACCCGGTTAACTCTTCTAACTGCTGGCTCTGAGCTATGAACACAGGTACGTCTGGAAAATCTATAACAATTGATTCAATTTTTGGAAGCCACTCTTCTAATATTAAAAAAGCCCTTGGGGTGTGTCCCGCAGCAACTGCCCTAGTAATAACATTGATAGATTCCGCAATGTATAAACCATTGTCGATCTCTAATTTTTTACGCAACTGCACATCTGTAAGTTGCGTAAAATCGTCTAACCGAGGGTCATTTAAGTCTAGTAATCGTTCTAACAAGACTTATTTGTCCTTCGTGTTTAGAAACTCGTTGATAGCGTGAGAAGCCTCGGCTGCGCGTTCATAATGCACCAAGTGACCTGTTCCTGGCAGAGTTAATAGTTTTGCGTTAGGGAGCGTGTATTTAAGCCTTAATTGGGAAGATAAAGGCGTAATATCGTCAAGCTCCCCAGCGATTAAGAGAGTTTCCATTTTAAGATCTAGACTGTAGTCGAAAACTGTATTAGAAATAGAAGCATCAAATGCTTCTAAAAGAGATTCGCTGTCAGTAAAATTACTAAAATATTGAGCATGTTGATCGTGGATCCAAGCACGTAACTCACGATTTTTGGTTTTGGCCATAACCTCACTCATCATTCTCACAAAAATACTATTTTTAAGAATCGAGTCTCCTTGTTGTTTAGGCATTCTCGCACCAAGTAGATAATACAATTTTGCAGCGTTTGTAAGAAATCTTTTTGGTCCTGCAAGTGCTGGTTGACTAATCGGATTTATCAAGATTAATTTATGTGCCGGAAGACCCTTGCTAATTGCATTAGCAACAACCAAAGAACCGAACGAGTGCCCTAAAACTGCATATTTTTCAGGCATAATATTTTTTGCAAGTTCTTTCAACCAATATCCAAAACTATCAATTGTATGAGGTGAAGTTAATCTGTTTGAGTTACCAAAACCGGGTAGATCTGGGATGGTGATTTGATATTGACCAAGCTCGTTAGCAATTTTAAGAAGCCCGTGGTGATCACCACGAAATCCATGCACCATAAGTAGTGGTTTTCCGAGCGGGTTGCCCAGTCTTACATAGTGTGTTTTAGAGTTAAATAAATCTATATTTGACGTTTGAATTTGCTCACCTATCAACGGCATGAGCCAAGCCTATATTAACTCTATTTGTGCGCGCTGAAAACGTGATTCAAAGGTTTCCTCCACAACAGATACTATCTAAGATGAAAGATAGTTGAGGTCAGTATGAAACTTAAAATCCCATCTTGGTCAGAAAATCTAATAGTTTTTGATACAGAAACTACGGGTGTCTCCCCCACCACCGCAAGAATTGTTAGTGCATGTGTGGCACTAATAGATGTTACTGGCCAACCTGTGCAGAGATACGATTGGCTCATCGACCCTGGAGTCCCAATTCCTGACGCAGCGAGCAAGGTGCACGGTATAACAACCGATATGGCCAAAAACACAGGAGTTAAAGCTGCAACTGGTATTACGCAAATAATTCAAAAAATAAGAGAATTCCTAGAGCTGGGCTTCGCTCTTGTAGTTTATAATGCGCCCTACGACCTGACTCTATTAAAGTATGAAGCGCAAAGACACGATGTTGACTTCCCCATCACTATAAAACCTGTTCTCGATCCGCTTGTAATAGACAAGCATGTTGATAAGTACCGTCGTGGCAAACGCACACTTACAGCAGTTGCGGAACACTACGGAGTTAACCTCGCTGATGCACACGATGCAGGAGCAGACGCGATAGCGGCGGGACAAGTTTTACAACAAATAGCTATAAAATACCAAACGCACCTGCCCGATGAGGTTCAAAACCTACATGATGAACAGGTGCGTTGGTCAAAAGATCAAGCCGCCAGTTTTCAAGATTATATGAGACGTACCAAAGATAGCTCTTTTACCGCAAGCGGTTCTTGGCCGATACGTTAATCTAATATTTAAGAACCGAAGCCCTTGAAGCGCTTGTTAAACTTATCAACACGACCTGCTGAGTCTAGAATGCGCTGCTTACCTGTATAGAACGGGTGTGATTCACTCGAAATTTCAATATCGATAAGCGGGTAGGTTGCACCGTCAAGATCGATAGTTTTGTCACTTGTCAGTGTCGACTTCGTGAGGAAGGTTGATCCCGATGCGAGATCGCGAAACACGATCGCGTTATATTCAGGGTGGATATCGCTTTTCATCTTAATCCTTTAAAATTATTTAGTGCTTAGTTGCCAATGGACAATCTTATCACAAGTAGAAACATTTACCTTGCAAAAGCGTGATATCTGCCATCACTTTCAGTAAGTGACACGTTAACATCAAAGGTTTTGCTTAGATTATCATCTGTAAGAGTCTCTTTTAGCGGGCCAGCTGCCATCACTTCCCCACTTTTGAGAAGCAATACGTGCGTGAAACCTCGCGGTATCTCTTCAACGTGGTGCGTGACCATAACCATCGCTGGAGAGTATGCAGAAGCTGCAAACCCGCTCAGCATTTCAACTAGGTTTTCTCGAGCACCTAAATCAAGGTTTGCTGCGGGCTCGTCAAGCAATAAAATTTCTGGATCTGTCATGACTGCTCTAGCGATCAGTGTACGTTTGCGCTCTCCGTCACTAAGCGTGCCAAAACTGCGATCTGCTAAATCTTGCAGACCCCACTCTTGTAGTACTCTTCGGGCTTGTTTAATATCCTGTTCATCGTACTCTTCAGTCCATCTGCCCTCTACTGCATACGCTGCGGTTAAAACTGTATTTAAAACAGTCTCTTGTGAAGGGATCCTGGCCGCTTGGGCTGACGACGCGAAGCCTATTCTGGTGCGCAATCCGAACACATCAACCTTACCGAGGGTTGAATCTAAAATCTTTACAGTTCCCTTACTTGGGTACTCGTGTGCAGTTGCAATATTGAGTAGGGTTGTTTTCCCCGCACCGTTCGGTCCAAGTATGACCCAACGCTCGTCTGAGTTTACAGACCACGAAACCTGATTTAACAGAGTACGTTCATTTCTTATTACAGTTGTGTTTTCAAAACGCAAAACCTGGCTCATAATTCAAGACTACCCGGATATATTCTTTAGACTGTAAGGCATGGCTCAAACTGAAATAAATAAACGCAAACTTTTTGTTTTCGACTGCGACTCTACAATCATTCAAGATGAAGTAATTGAACTTATAGCTGCTGAAGCCGGTTCGTTGGATTTGGTTGCTGAGGTGACAGAAAGAGCAATGCGTGGTGAAATCGATTTTGAAGAGAGTCTGCGCGAAAGAGTCGCCACTCTTAAGGGACTTCATAAATCAGTCTTTGACCGGGTTATTTCAAAGGTGCGTATAACTCCCGGAGCGGAAGAACTAATAAATAAAATCCATTCAGAAGACGGTTACGTAGCTATTGTTTCAGGTGGGTTCCACGAGGTTTTAGATAGTATCGCTAATACTCTTAAAGCAGATATGTGGATGGCGAATCGACTCATGGTCCAAGACGACCATCTGACTGGGCACACCACTGGTGCGGTTGTAGATTCTGGGGTTAAAGCACGCATGCTAAAGCAATGGGCTGATGAGCTTGGAGTATCGTTAAATAACACCATCGCTGTAGGTGACGGTGCTAACGACATACCGATGATGAAGGAGGCGGGACTTTCTGTCGCTTTTAATGCTAAACCCATTGTGCGTGAAGTGGCCGACCTAACAGTTGAAGGCGACCTTTCTCGCCTTATTAAACACGTCTACTAGTGTCCCATCCCCAGGCCGCCATCTACAGGTATTATCGCTCCAGAGATATAGCCAGATTCATCACTTGCAATCCATGAAGCTACGTTAGCTATTTCTTCAACTTTTCCAAAGCGACCGGCAGGGATCGAGCGCAAATACTCATCTTGTTGGGTTTGCGGCAAAGCTGATGTCATATCTGTTTCGATAAAACCAGGTGCGATTATGTTTGCAGTTATTCCTCTTCCGCCGAGCTCTCTCGTTAAAGAACGTGCAAAACCGACTAAAGCGGCTTTGGAAGAGGAATAATTTATTTGACCAGCTGAGCCGTATAGGGCAACTACGCTTGATACTAGTATGACTCGGCCAAACCTCTGCTTCAGTAAACCTTTTGAAGCTCTTTTTACTACTCTAAAGGTACCGGTTAGGTTCGTGTCGATAACACTTGTGAAGTCTTCTTCGCTCATACGCATCAGAAGCGTGTCTTTTGTGATTCCGGCGTTTGCAATGATCACTTCTACCGGACCTAATTTTTCTTCAACCTCGGTAAAAGCAGCGTCAATAGAACTTGAATCACTCATATCTGCAACCACCGATAGTGCCCCCTTTGGTCCTTCACCAGTGCGCACGGTCACCGCTACTTTATGTCCGTCAGCTATCATGCGTTCAGCTATTGCACGACCGATTCCTCTATTGCCTCCGGTCACAAGTACTGTGCGTTGAGTGTTCATTGATTCTCCTAATTCAGCTAAATGATAAGCAGGCTTACAGCCTACCGGCGTAAAGTGGTAAGTAGAAAATGATCTTTGGAGCCTAATCAAGAAAGTGAAGATGTTGCGTAGCTATAACGTTACTTCAGCTGGCATCTCGGCCGCCGAAGATCGAGGTCGCCGGATAAGAATCTATTTTATTATGATGGCTATACGAATGGCCTGCGTAGCTTCGCTATTTTGGGTTAGAGGCTGGTGGATCATACTTGTGGCACTTGGAGGGGTTCTTTTACCCTATTTAGCAGTAATCATCGCCAACGAGCCAGATCACCGAGCCAAGAAAGATGTGGAATCTCCAGAGCCGTTAGCAATAACAGATGCATTTGAAGAGCTAACTCCACATCGGCTTATAGTGGTGGATGAATCGAATTTTGATCAAACAGAAGACGAAAACAAATCAGGCGCTAACAAAACTGCAGACTTTACTCATCACGGCTCCAAAACATATCAAGAACCGAAAAGTGATACTCAGGAGAAACAGAGTTGAGTTTAAATTTTCTCACCGGGGATCAGGGAGAAGTCGATCCACAGTGTTCAAGAGCTTCATGTAATAACAATGCGACTTGGAAAATTTTATGGCGTAATCCCAAGATTCATGACCAGTCTCGTATAAAAACATGGTTGGCTTGTGAAGACCACAAAAACTACCTTGCTGAGTATCTTAAAGCACGAAGTTTTCCAGTAACAGTCAAAACTTTTAAAGAAAATGGCGTTAACGATTGAGCAATCTATCTACAAAAAAAATTGAAGAACCCGGCTGGAGTTTTCTAAGATCCCCACGATGGTTGGGGTATTACGCGTTAATCATTGTATTCTCGATCGCCTGTGTTTTTTTAGGCAACTGGCAATTTGATAGAAGAGAGCAAGCTAGAGCTGAGATCGATCGTATTGATACAAACTACGACGCCCTAGCAATCGGCATAGAAGAGGCACTACCCACGCTAGATCATTTTGATCTAGACAAAAATAAGTGGCATCCAGTGAAGGTTCGCGGCGCCTATGTGGGAGAACCATTCTTAGCAAGAAACAGAGTATCTGCATCCGGGGTGGGTTCTTTACTCGTTCATCCGTTGCAACTTGAAAACGGCCAAATATTTTTTGTGGACCGCGGCTGGGTACCGGTGAACGTTACAGCCGGGATTCCTGATGCTTTGCCTATGCCTGCTCAGGGACAGGTTGAAGTAACAGCGAGACTGCGACAGAGTGAGGCTCTCATCAGCAATAGAGAAACACTAGGATCTACTGTGGGTAGCATTAATTTACCAGAGCTAGAAAGTTTAGTCGGTCAGTCAGCTTACACCGGAAGCTATGGTCAACTCGTCTCCGAGTCGCCTCAGGGAGAAACAGGCGAGCTCGCACCGAAACCTGAAAGAGATGAAGGCCCACACTTGTCATATGCCTTGCAGTGGTATGTATTTATATTGATTGTGCTCGGTGGTGCTGGGTATGCAGCGTCTCTTGAATGGAAATCACTTAATACCACAGCAGCACGCAAAAAAAGAGCAAGCAAGGATCTATTGAACAGAAACCAAAAGAAGTTGACGGATGCGGAAGAAGAAGATGCTTACTTAGATGCTGAATCCTAGTGCACGCATCATGTCGCGGCCATCATCTGTGATTTTTTCAGGAGTCCATGGTGGCATCCAAACCCAGTTGATTCGGAAAGCCGTTACTAATCCATCAAGTGATTCAGCAATGTCGTTCTCAATCACATCTGTTAAAGGGCAACCCGCACTTGTTAAGGTCATGCTTATTACGAGTGCGTCGTTTTCCTCGTCGAATCCAAGGTCGTAAATCAATCCGAGATCGTAAATATTGACCCCAAGTTCGGGGTCACTAACGTTTTTTAATGCCTCAATAGCCTGGTCCTTAAGACCAGGCTCAAGGCTTGAAATTGTTGATGACATACTTCGAGTCTACGCCAATCTTAAGCAGTTATAAAGCGATCGTAGCCTTCAGTCTCTAAACTTTCAGCTAGTTCTGGCCCGCCCTCTTCAGCAATCCTTCCTTCAAAGAAGACGTGTACAAAGTCTGGTTTAATATACCGAAGAATGCGGGTGTAGTGTGTAATGAGCATGATTCCGGCACCTGTGGTTTCTTTGGCACGGTTGACACCTTCTGAAACAACTTTCAGTGCATCCACATCAAGACCTGAATCAGTCTCATCTAGTATTGCAAATTTTGGTTTAAGAAGTTCGAGCTGCAAAATCTCGTTACGCTTCTTTTCTCCACCTGAGAAACCTTCGTTGACGTTTCGTTGCGAAAACGAAGAATCCATGCGGAGGTTAGCCATCGCCTGGTTTACCTCTTTCATCCAGTTACGGATTGAAGGAGCTTCACCATCGATCGCTGTTTTTGCGGTGCGTAGGAAGTTTGCGTTTGTAACACCTGGTACTTCGACGGGGTATTGCATGGCTAGGAATAAACCGGCCTGTGCGCGCTCATCAACATCCATATCCAAAACTTCTTTGCCGTCTAAAAGTATTGATCCGCTATCAACGATATAGCGTGGGTGCCCCGCTATTGCGTAGGCTAGTGTAGATTTACCTGATCCGTTGGGACCCATGATTGCATGAGTCTCCCCCTGTTTAATGGTGAGGTCTACACCTTTTAGAATCTCTTTATTACCCTGTTCAGTCTCTACGCTGACATGCAGGTCTTTAATCTCAAGTACAGAACTCATTAGTGAATCTCTTTCGTAATAGTTGGGTCGATATAAACATTGTCACCCTCGATTTCGACAACGTAAACGGAAACCGGTTCAAATGCCGGAAGATTTTGAGGAATACCAGT
The DNA here is from genome assembly GCA_035514995.1 of Microbacteriaceae bacterium. Taxonomy (GTDB): domain Bacteria; phylum Actinomycetota; class Actinomycetes; order Actinomycetales; family Microbacteriaceae; genus Leucobacter_A. The sequence goes on along the minus strand of DATJCC010000013.1, from coordinate 27,113 downwards.
TTTTAATGAAAATGCTGAGCCGTGTGCCCAACACTCTAAAGTGTCGCCGATAACAAACCCCTCTGAAAGGCTAACTTCTCCATGGGTGCATGTATCTCCGATAGCATGCACCTCGCCTTCGGCGTCTAATACTATAGCTATCGGTACACCGTCTAGAATTACCTTACTGGCTTGATCCTGCACCAGGTCGTGAATGTTTAAAGCTAGCATTCTTGCCATCAGGCGATTCCGCTCTGCTCTAGCTCAGACTCAATGGTTGATTGCAATCTTTCTTCTAGCTCTTCGTTACCTATTTGCTTAATCACCTCGACTAAGAAGCCACGCACAACGAGTTTACGAGCTTCAGCGGCTGAGATTCCACGGCTTTGCAGATAAAAGATATGTTCCTCATCAAAACGGCCGGTAGTGCTTGCGTGACCCGCACCGGCAATGTCGCCAGTTTCAATCTCAAGGTTTGGGATAGAGTCAGCTCGAGTGCCAGGGCTGAGCACAAGGTTACGGTTTTGCTCGTAACTGTCAGTTCCACTTGCATTTCGGCGGATTAAAACATCACCAATCCATACTGTGCGCGCACCTTCACCCTGTAGAGCACCTTTATAGGTTACGCGACCTTTTGTGTTAGGTGCTGCGTGATCCATAAAAACTTGCTGTTCTATATGTTGGCCAGCATCTGCGAAGTAGGCGCCGAACATGTCTGTCTCTGAGCCTTCGTTGTCAAGATGAACGCTCGGGTTCAAACGAACAACCTCACCGCCCAAAGACACAACAATGTGAGTGAGTTTTGCGTCTTTACCTACAGTCGCAAAGTGACTAGACAAATGAACTGCTGAGTCATTCCACTCTTGAACCGAAACAACCGTAAGGTTTGCTCCTTCGTTGACGATGATTTCAACATTTTCTGTAATGTTAGCATCACCCTCATTTTGTAGAATAAGTAGACCTTGGCTGTGCGCTTTAGCTTCAATAACAGTGTGTGCTGCGCGTGCTGTCTTACCTAGCTCCGAACGAGTCAAAATTACAGTTTTTGATGATTCATCCGAAAATTCAATATGTAGTGCTTCTTCGAAATTGGTCCAAGCATTGGCAGAAGCGCGCTCCTCAGGAACACCAATCCTGCCTATACTCTTGCTATCTCGAGCAACCCAGCCAGTTGAAACGCCTGAAGTTTCAGTAACCTCAAAATTGTATTTAGAGCCGTCTAACTGATCTTCGAACAGAGCACGGAACTTGTTGATAGGTGCAAACTTCCAAGATGGTTCACGTCCTGTCACCTCTGGAAAATCTGAAACGTTGGTTGAAGAGAAACGTTCTGAACGAGTTTGAACGGGTTTTGAAAAATCCCATCCACCATCAGAGTGTGATTTTAAACCGTGCTGTTCAGCAGTGTGCATCGTCATACCTAGCCCACAGATCCTTCCATGCTCATTTCAATGAGCTTATTTAATTCGAGCGCATATTCCATCGGTAACTCTTTGGCAATTGGCTCTACAAAGCCGCGCACAATCATTGCCATAGCCTCTTCTTCAGCCATTCCACGGCTCATTAGATAAAACAGTTGATCTTCACTAACGCGAGTTACAGTTGCCTCGTGCCCTAGCACAGCATCATCTGTGCGAATGTCTATCGCTGGATATGTGTCGCTTCTAGAAACTCTGTCAACTAGAAGAGCATCACAAACAACCGAGTTAGCTGAGTGATGTGCACTAGCTTCAACCCGAATCTCACCTCTGTACCCCGTGCGACCGCCACCTCTTGCAATTGACTTAGACAGGATCGAAGAAGTCGTGTGCGGTGCAAGGTGAATCATCTTTGCACCCGCGTCTTGGTGCTGCCCTGGCCCAGCAAAGGCAACGGACATGGTCTCACCCTTAGCGTGTTCACCAGTTAAGAATATTGATGGGTATTTCATTGTTACTTTAGAACCAATGTTTCCATCTACCCACTCCATTAGTGCACCTTCTTGTGCGACAGCTCTTTTTGTGACTAGGTTGTAAACGTTGTTAGACCAGTTTTGAATGGTTGTGTATCTAACACGAGCGTCTTTTTTAACAATGATCTCGACCACTGCAGAGTGCAATGAGTCTGATTTATAAATCGGGGCTGTGCAACCTTCAATGTAGTGCACGTAGCTACCCTCGTCGGCGATTATAAGTGTTCGTTCAAACTGTCCCATGTTTTCAGTGTTAATTCTGAAGTAAGCCTGAAGAGGAATCTCTACATGAACACCTTTTGGAACATACACAAATGATCCGCCAGACCATACTGCCGTGTTGAGGGCAGAAAATTTATTGTCACCAGAAGGAATAATTGTGCCAAAATATTCTTTGAAAAGCTCTGGATGTTCTTTCAACGCAGTATCGGTGTCTAAAAACAGGACACCTTGCTCTTCAAGATCTTCACGAATCTGGTGATAAACAACCTCTGACTCGTACTGTGCTGCAACACCAGCGACCAAGCGTTGGCGTTCAGCTTCTGGTATTCCCAAACGCTCGTATGTGTTTTTTATTTCTTCAGGAAGCTCTTCCCACGAGGTTGCTTGCTTTTCGGTTGATCTAACAAAATATTTGATGTTGTCAAAATCGATTCCGTCAAGATCTGCTCCCCAAGTAGGCATAGACTTGCGTTCAAAAATTTGGAGTGCTTTTAGCCTGCGCTCTAACATCCACTCCGGTTCGTCTTTAAGCGCAGAAATTTCACGAACAACTTTCTCGCTTATTCCACGTTTTGCAGTTTCACCAGCAGGATCTTTATCGTGCCAACCAAATTCGTATTGGCCTAAATTTTCAAGCTCTGGCCTGTCAATTAATATCTCGGGCATTTTCTCTCTCCTACCTTATGTGTTGCGCATCGGGCACGGCAGAAATTTATGGGGTGTCCCATAATTCTCACCGGGTTCTCTGCCACCGTGCAGTATTCTTAGCTACGTCAGCGGGATTAGGCGAAGCTCGCAACTCAACCGACTGATGCCACTGTAGACATTCTACTCACTAGAGATCAAAATTCGCACAGATATTATTAATAAGGTTGCAAGATGAACCAGATGACAGACGAAACATCCAAATATACAAAAATAGTTGGTCTACCAGCAAAAGTTGCTGCACGATTTCGATTGTTAGCGTGGTTAGTTTTTCTCACGCAAGTTTTGATTGTTGCCACTGGCGGAGCAGTCCGATTAACAGGTTCTGGTCTGGGTTGTTCAACCTGGCCTAAATGCACCCCTGAGTCTTTCGTTCATAACCCTGAGATGGGCATCCACTCCTATATAGAGTTCGGCAACAGGCTGCTTTTCTTTCTGTTGGAAATTGTTGCAATTCTTGCTGTGATAGTTATTTGGCGTTACCGCAAAAAACGCAAGAACTTATTTGTACTTGTTGTGATCGCAGCTTTAAGCGTTTTCATTCAAGCAATCATCGGTGGAATTACCGTTTTATCTGGTTTAAATCCCTATGTTGTCGGCCTGCACTATGTAGCAAGTGCTTTGCTCGTAATGCTTTCTGCTCTGCTAGTTCTTAGAACCTACCGCGGGCCGGCGGTTTGGCAACCTCAGTTCTCGATAAGCATGCGGCAGTGGGTTGGGATAACAGCATTTGCTGGTATTGCGGTCATACTTCTCGGTATTCTCACAACCGGCTCTGGCCCCCACGCTGGTGACGGTGGCGCGGCACGTAATGAGCTCGATACTCAAACTCTCGTACACTTACACGCTCTGGCTTCTTACCTAACGCTATTTGGCACACTAATGGTAAATGTTTTGGCTCGTGTGAATAAGGCTTTCCACGTCATCCGCTGGTCTAATGCAACACTCCTCGTGATGCTTTTGCAGATTGTCGTTGGAGTCTGGCAAACACGCAATGCGCTTCCGCCGCTACTAGTGGGCATACATATGGTGCTCGCCACAATGTTGGCTTCAGGAATTTTCTTGATTGTTATTGAGTCCTACACAAGAGTTCTTGGAAAGAGTGAACTAAAACGGCAGTAGTGGGTCAATCGCAATAGCCAAAAAGATTATTGAAAGATAGCTGATCGATCCAGCAAACAACTTCATAGGCTTGCCCTCTTGACCACGGATCGCATTTCCATATAGACGGTGCGCTTCGAAGAGAAAGTATGCACCAGCTAGAACGGCAACTACAGTGTAGGTGATGCCCATCGGAGCTATCGGAATCAATAAAAGGGTAGATGCCACAGTCGCCCATGTGTAAAGAATAATTTGTAGACCCACCGTTACGCGACCTCTAACAACACCGAGCATAGGCACCCCAGCTGTCGCGTAATCATCACGATATTTCATTGAAAGTGGCCAATAGTGTGGTGGCGTCCACAGAAAAATAATTAGGAAGAGAATGAATGGTGTGATCGCAAGGCTCTCGGTAACCGCAGCCCAACCAATTAACACGGGAATACAACCCGCAATGCCACCCCAGATAATGTTTTGTTCACTATTACGCTTCAACCACAGGGTATATATCACTACGTAAAAGAATATAGCGATAAGAGAAAGTAAAGCAGCGAGCCAGTTGGTGGTGATCCACAACCACCCGATTGATACGATACCTAGAACCCAAGAAAAAATCAGGGCGTTTCGATCGGAAATCTCCCCCGTTACAAGTGGCCTCCCTTTCGTTCTATTCATCTTTCGATCCATATCGCGGTCGATATAGCAATTAAACGACCCTGCAGATCCGGCGCTCAAAGCACCACCAATAAGCGTGGCGATGACTAACCAAAAATTAGGGAGCCCACGTTCGGCCAAGATCATAGCCGGGACTGTCACCACTAACAGCAATTCAATAACTCGAGGTTTTGTTAAAGCTACGTAGTTACGCACTGTGCGCCAGAATCTTTGACCACGTGGGAGCTCTTGAATAGAAGGAGAAAGAGTTGAAGTGTTCATCGTTACTTTATGTTACGCCAGCATTCTGAAAACACCCCAAAGACTATATGCATCGGTACTGAAAAAACTGATACTTGACGGGTAGAGTTGTTGAGAGGATGTTTTCTGGGGGTCTTCCCCAACTTTTTATAAAACGGGAGTGCTGTAAGTGAACAAAGAATTAACGTGGGATGAGCTCGATAATAAAGCTGTTAATACAGCTAGAATTCTCGCAGCTGACTCTGTTGAAAAAGTGGGTAACGGGCACCCTGGCACCGCAATTAGCTTAGCTCCCGTGGCGCATCTTCTCTACCACAAAGTAATGAGACACGATCCCACTGATACAAATTGGATTGGCCGTGACAGGTTTGTGCTTTCTATTGGGCACTCATCACTCACTCAATATGTGCAACTATATCTCGGCGGTTTTGGTTTGGAGCTAGAAGATCTCAAATCCTTACGCACATGGGGCTCAAAAACACCTGGTCACCCAGAGTATGGGCACACTGATGGTGTTGAAATAACCACCGGCCCTCTTGGTCAGGGCTTAGCATCTGCCGTTGGTATGGCATATGCGGCACGATACGAACGAGGTTTATTTGATCCAGATACAGAAGTTGGAAAAAGTCCATTCGATCACCACATTTATGTAATCGCCGGTGATGGAGATCTGCAAGAGGGCGTGACCGCTGAAGCCTCGTCGCTAGCCGGGCATCAGCAACTTGGCAACCTCATAACGATCTATGACAGCAATGACATTTCAATAGAAGACGACACAACTATTTCTTTTACTGAGGACGTAGCGAAACGATATGAGTCTTATGGATGGCAGGTTTTGGAGGTTAACTGGAAAAAAGGTGACGTTTATAAAGAAGATGTCGCTCAGCTCTTCTCTGCAATCGTAGAAGCACAGAATGAAACTTCTAAACCGAGCCTCATCATCCTCAAAACAGTAATAGGATGGCCTTCCCCAGCGAAACAAAACACAGGTGGAATTCACGGTTCTGCTTTAGGTCAAGAAGAATTGGTAGCGTTAAAACAAGCGTGTGGTTTCGACCCTGAAGAGTCTTTTTTTGTTGCTGAGGATGTGCTGGCTCACACCAGGTCGTTAGCGATTAAATCTGCTGAAATACGGGAATCATGGCAAAATGACTTTGATATCTGGGCAGCTACAAATCCTGATAAAAAACAGTTATTCGATCGGCTGGAGAAGCAAGAACTACCCGAAGATTTAGAAAAACTGCTACCAAAATTTAGTGATCAAACTAGTCTTTCTACAAGAGCGGCTAGTGGTAAAGTTTTGGCTGCGCTTGGGCCTGTTATGCCAGAACTCTGGGGCGGCTCAGCAGACCTAGCGGACTCGAATAACACCACAATTCCTGGTGTTGCTTCATTCATTCCTGCTGAATGGTCTACCAATGTTTACCAGGGCAACCCCTACGGGAGGGTTTTGCATTTTGGGATCCGTGAACATGCGATGGGTGCAATTTTAAACGGTATTGTTTTACACGGTAACACTCGAGCCTACGGTGGAACATTCTTAATTTTTAGCGACTATATGCGACCCGCGGTAAGACTGGCTGCTCTTATGGATGTGCCGAGCATATTTATTTGGACACACGACTCTGTTGCTCTAGGTGAAGACGGGCCAACACATCAACCAATTGAACACTTGTGGGCCCTTAGAGCCATCCCCAACTTGGCTATGGTCAGACCAGCTGACGCCCATGAGGTTGCAGTAGTTTGGCATGAAATATTGTCGAGGCACAACGGTCCGACAGGCATAGCTTTGACACGACAAAACGTGCCGGTACTAGAGCGTGGATCGGGAGGCGCAAGCGCAACCGAGCTAGCGTCGGCTGAAAATGCAAGGAAGGGCGGATACACACTCGCAGATTCACCTACCGGCAACCTCGATGTGTTAATACTCGCTACCGGCTCAGAAGTAGATATCGCGCTTGAAGCTCGCACTCATCTAGCTGAAGAAGGCATCGGCGCGAGAGTGGTATCTATGCCCTGTTTGGAGTGGTTTGCTGAGCAAAGCGAAGAGTATCGTGAAGATGTTTTACCGTCACACATCAAAGCTCGGGTTAGTGTTGAAGCTGGCCTTGCGTTGGGGTGGCGCGAGTATATTGGTGATTTTGGTCGAAGCGTTTCAATAGAACATTTTGGAGCTTCAGCTGATTATAAGACTCTGTTTAAAGAGTTCGGAATTACTGCTGCTGCAGTTAAAACAGCGGCACTTGAATCTTTAGAAAGCTTGTCCAAATAAATGAGCAATATCTACACTGAAGCTCTCTCCCAAGCAGGCGTCAGCATCTGGTTAGATGATTTAACCCGATCGATGCTTCAATCTGAAGAACTTAGCACATTTATTAAAGAAAAAAATGTTGTTGGTGTAACAACTAATCCGAGCATTTTTGCCTCTGCTATCAAAAATGATGCATCTTACAGACGAGAAATATTAGATTTATCTCGATCTAATGTGTCGGTTCAAAAAATCATTGAAACACTGACGATTAAAGATGTGCAAGATGCCTGTGACGTTTTATATGACATCTTTGTCAACACTCACGGCAATGACGGCCGTGTTTCGATTGAGGTTGAACCCGAACATGCTCATGACACTGATGCCACAGTGCAACGTGCTCAAGAAATTTGGGATTTGGTTGACCGCCCCAACGTTATGATTAAGATTCCAGCTACGAAAGCCGGTCTCTCTGCTATCTCGCAAACTATCGCTCTTGGAATAAGTGTGAATGTGACCCTAATTTTTAGCATAATGAGGTACCGAGAAGTGGCTTCTGCATACATGTATGGGTTGGAGTTAGCACTGCAAAATGGGTTTAAATTAAATTCGATTCAATCAGTCGCCTCTGTATTTATTTCAAGGTTTGATACCGAGCTGGCAACAGCAGCTGAGAAAAACGAACAGTTGCAGCCGCTTCAAAATAAAATTGGCATAGCCAACGCAAAACTAACAAACGATGCTTTTAACGGTATTTGGTCTACAGAAAGAGCTAGCTATCTGCTTGATCAAGGCGCTAACGTACAAAGACTTTTATGGGCATCAACGGGAGTTAAGTCTAACTCACTACCATTGAATCATTACGTTGCTGAACTAGTCGGACCTAACAGCGTTAATACTATGCCAAAAGAGACGCTTGAAGCATGCACGAATGGGCTAGAAGTTAATGATTCAGCAATAGCAACAGATCTCTTAGAAGCTGCTACTGATGTACAAACTATGACTAATAATGGTCTTGATTACGTTGAACTAACGCAAATGCTTGAAACCGAGGGATTGAAAAAATTCAGTGTGGCTTGGGAAGATCTTGTAGAAAGCGTTCAAAAGCAAATAAGCGAGGCTTAGAGTGAAAGTTAAGTTTAATAAGCATGTTTTTGACGAAGTTAACAAGACCGCTCAGATCCTTGTAGATAACAAGTTCGCAAGTAGGCTGCAAAATAAAGACCACAACCTGTGGGGTGACAAATTTGCTGTCGAAGCTGAAAAAAGGCTTGGTTGGATTGATGCAATTCAAAATATTTCTAATGTGATTGCCGAAACAAAAAAGATACATTCCAAAATAGCTTCGCTAAACATCAATCGGGTTGTGCTCTGTGGCATGGGTGGTTCCACTCTTGGTGCACAGCTTTTAGCTGACACCTTTGGTGGGAATCTTGTTGCTTTAGATACAACTCATCCACATGAAATTTCTGAAGCTCTTCATCCCAGATTACTCCCGACCACGTTAATAATAATAAGCACTAAATCTGGTAGCACAATCGAGACTTTAAGCCAGTTAGCTTTTGCAGAAAAGCGCTTGATAGAAAACTCGTTAGACACTACTCAACACATTCTTGTGATAACCGACCCAGCCACACCTCTTGAAAAGTATGCTAATGATAAGGGATACCCAGTTGTTCTCGGGGATCCAAACATTGGTGGTCGATTTTCTGTTTTGTCTGTTTATGGAATCACGCCAGCACTTCTCTCGGGGGCAGATCTAGACGAAATTCCTGCAGGTGCATTTGATGCTCTTAGCTTTCTGAATGAAGATAGTCTTAGTAACCCAGCATTGATACTTGCAGCATTTCTTTTTGAAATTGCAAAAGATGACAGTGTTTTACAATTCATTTCGAGTGAGCGTATCCGGCTACTTCCCTCGTGGATTGAACAGTTGGTTGCTGAGTCAACTGGCAAAGATGGAAAAGGCTTACTGCCACTTCCACGTGCGCAAGAGCTGGTTACAAAATATGGTGGTCCGTGTGTCGAAAGCTTTTTGCCGGAGGACCGACCAAGTGGGTTTGAACCCTTTATTAGTATTGTTGCGAGTCTAGTAGAGCACATTTACCTTTGGGAGGTAGCTACCTGCGCTCTATCAATGCTTTTGCAGGTCAACCCATTTGATCAGCCCGATGTAGAGCACACTAAAAAAAGTGCACATCAGTTGGTTACTTCGCCTCAGCCTGATACTAAATTGAAGGAGCTATCTCCGCAACTTTTTGTGATGATTGATTCTGAAACATCAGATCAATTTTATTCAAAAGATGACCAGTATCTTCTAACAAAATTCTATAAGAATGCTTCTACAACTAAGTACTTAGTGCTTCAAGCTTTTATTAAAGAATCAGCAGAAGCTGTTAAAGATTTTGAAGTATTGACTAAAGATTTAGAAAATTACCTAAAAATACCAGTCGCACTCAGTTTTGGACCGAGATACCTTCACTCCACTGGACAGATTCATAAAGGTGGGCCAAACCCAATTTCAGTTCTGCAGGTGGCCGTTGACGCCGCAGAAGATTATGACATCCCTGGCAAAGAATATTCTTTTGGTGATCTTGAAAAATCGTGGGTGTTAGCCGAAAGAAAGGTGCATAAATCAATTGGCAACAATGTATTAACCCTCAAAACTTCTTCCGTAGCTGAGTGCGTTGCAGAGCTACAAAAAAGTCTTGTTTAAGACTCTTCTAAAGTTCCACGCCTCTTACGCAGTTTATGAAGTGCCTGTTCTAAAAGCTCTGTAGCTTCTTCTTCAGTTCTACGTTCTTTAACATAAGCTAAATGTGTTTTGTATGGCTCAGGTTTTTCAAGTTGAGGTGGGTTTTCTTTGTCCCTACCCGCGGGCAAACCAGTTTGTGGTGAGTCAATCTGTTCAGGAATGTCTTCTTCGGCAATATCGGCTGCAAAATGCCGGACAGTCTCATTGCCAAGAGCGTCCCAGTATGAAACGGCTATCCGGTCTGCCCGGATCCCGTAATCTTGTTCCCCCATTGGACCTGAACCAACTCGTGCACCACGAATTGCATTATTACCTATTGACACAGAAATCCTTACATTATTCCAAAACGGCCAAGCAATCCAAGACCGACAATGCTTATAAACCAGATAATTGAGGAGACAATGGTGATGCGGTTGAGGTTTCTTTCTGCAACACCAGAAGACCCTAAGCTAGAAGTGACTCCGCCTCCGAACATATCAGAAAGGCCACCGCCCCTACCTTTATGTAGAAGGATGAAAAGGGTCAGAAGAAGACTGGTTAGTACTAAAACTGTGAGCAAGATAACCTTGAGGATGACCACCGGTCCACACCTTTCGATATTTTATGTTGTTTAGACATGCAAATTTACAGTCTAGCAAAAGTTTAAGTGTTTTTGCTGTTAGGCGACTATATGTTTTTTAAATTGTGCAATCTTACTAAACTCTTCCGGTTTTAGGCTCGCGCCGCCAACTAAAACCCCATCAATATGCGTCTCACGCATAAAAGTCGCAACATTTGTACTCGTTACAGACCCACCATAAAGAATTCTGGTTTTAGCAGCGGTTTCTTCTCCCAAAATGGTTTCTACCTCTTTACGAAGTTGTGCACAAACATTTCCGGCTTGTTCCGCGGTGGCTGCCTGTCCTGTGCCAATCGCCCAAACTGGTTCATAAGCTATTACAAATTCTTGTTCTTTTGTTAACGACTGAATTGTGGTGCGCAACTGTTGTAGAGCTACAGTAGCTGGACCGTATGATTCTAAATCAGAAGCTGTCTCTCCAACGCAAATAATTGGAATAAGGTTGTGCTTGATTACAGATAGTGCTTTTTGAGTGACGATATTATCGGTTTCTTGATGACCGTGTCTGCGCTCAGAATGACCAATCAAAACATACTTTACATCGAGTTTTTCAAGAAACGCTGCTGAAATATCACCTGTATAAGCACCTGAATCATGTGGAGAAGCATCTTGTGCGCCTAAAGATATTTCTATTTTGTCTGCTACAAGAAGTGTCTGAACAGATCTTAGGTCTGTATACGGAGGAAACACTGCAACCTCAGTCTGATCAAATCTATGACCAGCGTCAGAAAGCGACCAAGCAAGTTTCTGAACATTTGCTATGGCTTGCAAATGGTTGAGATTCATTTTCCAATTCCCTGCGATAAGAGGGGTGCGTTTCTCATTCATCATAATAAAACCTCTAAACCGGGTAGCGTTTTACCTTCAAGATACTCAAGACTTGCTCCCCCGCCAGTCGAAATGTGATCGAACTGTTTATCTGAAAATCCCAACTCGCGCACAGCGGCTGCTGAGTCACCACCGCCAACCACAGTGAACCCCTCAGACCTAGCAATCGCGTCAGCTATGCCTCTGGTGCCATTGGCGAAGGGTTCAAACTCGAACACTCCCATCGGCCCGTTCCAAAATACAGTCTTGGCGCTTTGTATGTATTTGGTGAAGGTTTTCACAGTATCTGGACCAATATCTAAACCAATGGCGGTTTCTCCAAACTCGGTATCTGTAATGTTTTCAACAGGGACCGTCAGATGCGGTGAGTTGGCGGCAAACTTCTTTGCGATAACTACATCGGTAGGCACGATAATTTTTACCCCCAGCTTTTTAGCACGCTCCATATATTCCTTCACAGTCGGAATAAGTTCAGGCTCACAAAGACTCGATCCGATGGTTAAATCTTTGGCGGCTAGGAAGGTAAAAAGCATACCTCCGCCCACAAGGATAGTATCTACGCGTTCAAGTAAATGATTTATCACACCAAGTTTGTCAGAAACTTTAGAACCGCCTAAAACGACCACTGAAGGTCTTTTTGGGTTTTGGGTTATAGCTGCTAAAACATCTGTTTCTTTAGCTACTAGCAAACCTGCGGCACTTGGTAAAACTGTAGCAAGCTCGGTAACGCTTGCCTGTTTGCGATGCACAACGCCAAAGCCGTCAGAAACAAAAGCATCTGCAGAATGCGCAAGCTTCTTAGCAAAGCTTAAACGGACATTTGCGTCTTGATCAGTTTCTTCTGCATTAAATCGAAGATTTTCCAGTAAAAGTATCTCTCCTGGTTTGAGATTTGATCGCATGAGGGATGCGCTTTCTCCAACGGTGTCTTCAGCAAAAAACACTTTCTTGTCTAAGAGAGATGTAAGTTTATTAGAGACTGGCTTTAAAGAAAGTTCCGGAACCGTTGCCCCGCCAGGTCTTCCTAAATGGCTTATTAGCACCAGCTTCGCGCCAGCTTCAGACAGCTTCTCAATAGTTGGAAGCGAAGCAGCTATCCTGCCCTCGTCTGTGATTTCTCCGTCACGCATTGGCACATTGAAGTCTGCTCTAACTATTACGGTTTTGCCATTTAAGTCACCGAGATCAGCGATATTCTTCATACTAAAATCTTCGTATTTCAAGCTAAAGGGTGGGGCTTTCATGAACCCCACCCTATTAATAAATATTTTAGATTAGACCTGGTGTCTGTTTCTGAGCACGCTCTAAGCGAGCAGCTACATCCTGCCAATTTACAATCTTCCAGAATGCACTTACATAGTCTGCACGTACATTTAGGTAGTCAAGATAGTATGCATGCTCCCAAACATCTAACATGAGCAAAGGGACTGTCCCAGCTGGGAAGTTAGCTTGCTGATCAAAAAACTGCTGAATATTAGCTCTCTGCCCAAGTGCATCCCACGTTAAAGCTGCCCAGCCGGAGCCCTGAACACCCATTGCAGCAGCATTAAAATGCTTTTGAAATCCATCGAATGAGCCAAAGTATTCTTTTATTGCTGAAGCTACTTCGCCTTCAGGTTCGCCCCCACCTTCAGGTGAGAGGTTTTGCCAAAAAATACTGTGATTGACGTGACCGCCTAGGTTAAAAGCCAAATCTTTTTCAAGTTTATTAACGTTAGCAAGGTCGCCCGACTCTCGTGCACTTGCGAGTGCGTCAACCGCGGCATTAGCTCCAGTTACATATGCTTGATGGTGCTTGCTGTGGTGAAGCTCCATGATTTTACCACTGATGTGCGGTTCAAGAGCGCCGTAATCATAAGGAAGTTCTGGTAATGAATAAGACATTTTCTCCTTCTTTCGTTTTCGGTTGTATATATAGTTTAGAGGTTGTGACTTAAATGTTATAGAGCACCAGGAGGTAATCCTGCCTCTGTTCCGGGAATGCCTTTTCGAGCTGCTTCTTTATCAGCCATTGCTAAAAGCCTTCGGATGCGACCTGCGATCGCATCTTTCGTTAGTGGCGGATCGGCGTGTGCGCCTAAATCGTTTAAACTTGCTTCTCTATTTTTTAGCCTTAACTCACCGGCATACTTAAGATGCTTCGGAACAGAACTGCCAAGTATTTCCAAGGCTCTTTCGACACGGGCACACGCATTTACAGAAGCTTGTGCAGACCTTCTCAGGTTTGCATCAACGAAATTGACCAGTCGATTTGCGTTTGCACGTTCTTCTCTATGCTGACGCAGTTCCAACCAATCTGCAGCGGCTTCTTTAGCGCCCATAGCAAGTAACAGCGAATGTATGGAGTCATCTTCACGCACAAGAACTTTAATCTGAGCGCGAATCTCTTTTACCTTTGCAGAAATACCCAATCGTCCAGCAGCCCCGCTTAGGGCCATGGCTGATTCATGCGTAGGACAAACAAACTCTAGTGAGGTAGCTCTACCTGTATGAGATATAACACCTTTAACTAAGAAAGCACCCCGCAGAGTGGCAGCCAGTTCGCCTCTGGCACCAGTTGTAATTGCATTTGGAAGACCCCGTATTTGTCTACGTTGAGCATCAAGCAACCCTAACTGCCGAGAGATAGTTTCACCGGGCATAACTCTTATCAAAAAAACTGGATTCTTAGATGCTTGAAATTTCTGAGGCGCTTTTTTTGCTTCAGCTCTTACTCCATAGATCTCCAACAAGTCTTTTCTAATCCGCTGCACAGCACGAACATCATCAACCTCTACCTCAAGAGCGATGCGTCCTGATATAACGTGTAATCCACCGCCAAAACGTAGAATTGAGGTTAGCTCAGCAATCCGCTCTTTAACAATAATTGGTCGTGTCGCAAGTAACTCATCTTTTATGGCACGGGTTGTGGTCATTCACCCTCCTTATTTACTATTCTGATCATTCGCGACCGAGATCTCTGTGTGAGACGCTCACATTAATACCAGGGATTTTGGCTAGTCTGTCAGCCAGTTCTCTAGACACAGCTACAGAACGGTGCTTACCTCCGGTGCAACCCACTGCAAGAGCTGCGTGTCTTTTGTTTTCTCTCTGGAAACCTTCAAAGACCACAGTCAACGCTTTAACGTAGTAGTCTAAAAATTCTTCTACTCCCTGCTGCTGCAATACATAATCGCGCACAGGAGAGTCGACTCCTGTCAAGGCTCTTAGCTCTTCTTTCCAAAAAGGATTAGGTATAAAACGCATGTCGGCAATCAGATCGGCGTCAGTCGGAGTGCCGTATTTAAACCCAAAGCTTTGCACGGTCAGTCTTAAACCCGGAGTGTCTTCGTCAGAGAACATTTGACGCGTAGTAGTTGAAAGGTCGTGCACATTAAATCGAGATGTATCGATCACCACATCGCTAGAAGCACGAAGTTCCCGCATCATTTCACGCTCTAAAGTGATGCCCTGCGAGAGAGTGCCATCTTTTTGTAGAGGATGGGGTCTGCGCACAGACTCGTATCTCTGCACAAGCACATCATCGGTTGCGTCTAAGAAGATAATGCGCACTGTTGATGTTTGCTGCAGGATGCTGATAGTGTCTTGAATTTTTTCAAACTGTTGATTACCTCTAATATCAATCACGACAGCTATTTTTGGTAGAACAGAGCTGCTCTTGGCAGCCATGTCTGCAAGAGTCGGCAACATGGTTAGAGGAAGGTTGTCAACTACATACCAGCCAAGATCTTCCAGGGCATTGGCTACGGTACTTCTACCAGCTCCAGACATACCAGTTACGACAAGTATTTCCTGTTTATTGGACTCAATGCTCATCGCTTCCGCTTTCTTCATAATCAAATTCCCACTTACTAGCGTACCGTGTTCTAATTTGTGTTTGATCCTAGGTGACGTTGAATCTCTTCTGCTAATGAGCTACCAATACCTTTTATCTCACTAATTTCGTCAATCGAAGCTTTTTTTATTTTGGCGACGGATCCGAACGCTTGCAGCAAAGTTTTTGCTCTTGCTGGGCCAACGCCTGGAATCTCGGTTAGTGTCGTTGCGAGCCCACTTTTACGAGTCTTTCTTTGATATGTGAGAGCGAACCTATGTGCCTCATCGCGAATACGTTGAAGCATAAATAGAGCTTCACTGGCGCGTGCAAAAATTATTGGGAAATCAGCGCCGGGCAACCATATTTCTTCTAATCGTTTTGCAATCGAACAAACAGCGATGTTCGTTATTCCCTGTTCTTTAAGAGCAGCGAAAGCAGCATTGGCCTGTGGCTGACCACCATCGATTAAAAACAGATCGGGTGCACCACGTTTATCAGTATTGTCTGGATCCATAAGCTGTTTAGCTCTTCTTGAAAGCACTTCATGTATAGCTCGGGTGTCATCGTTCTCATCTTTAAGACGATACGTTCTGTATTCGTTCTTGCGAGGTAGACCATCGACAAAAGTAACTAATGAGGCCACTACTCCGGTTCCCTGCAGATGAGATACGTCAACACACTCTATCCGCATAGGGGGATCGTCAAGACCAAGCGCTTCGCCGATTTGAGAAAGTGCATCGTTTCGGGTGATTAGGTCTGTAGCTCGTTTTAGTTTAAAACGATTCAGCTGTTCTTTGGCGTTTAGAACGGCACGATCTAAAACTCTACGTTTTTCACCTCTTTGCGGTACATTGAGCGTTGGCGGTTTTCTATCTTTTCGTTTATTCGCTAAAACCTCAATGATTTCATCGCTGCTCGCTGGCATATGTGGTACGAGCAGCATTGCAGGAACTTCACGTGTTTCGTATGCAGATTGAATAGCAAGCTCAAGAAGTCTCTCCTCTGATGAATCAATTTCAAAGTTAACCATCCAGCTGTATTCAGACCTAATCCGACCTTCTCTAATTACAAATTGGTGGATCGTTGCTCTAGTCTCATCGCTTGCGACCCCAAACACGTCGATGTTTAAATCTTCTGATAACACCATGGCGTTCTGTTCCAACACATGTTGTATCCCGATGAGCTGGTCACGCAACTGCGCTGCTTTTTCAAATTCTAAGTTTGCAGATGCCTCACGCATCTGCGATTTTAAATCTGCAACCAATTTTTTATCGTGGCCGTTCAAAAAACTGACCATTTGATTTACACGTTCTCGGTGCTCTTCAATACCCAGTTTTCCTGAACAAGGGCCATAACACCTGCCTATCTGCCCGCTTAAACAGGGTTTGCCTAACGCCATTGCTCGTGCATAGTCTGCGGGGTTACAGGTGCGTATTGGAAACGCTTCCTGCAATGCTCCAGATAGTTGTTTTAAAGCCCAAACCTTCGGGAATGGACCGTAATATTTAGCTCCAGAGATTTTTCGGTTTCTCGTAATAAGTAGTCGTGGCGCTTCATCCTTTAACGTAATAGCTAAAGATGGATAAGTTTTATCATCTCTAAACTGCACATTAAATGGCGGTTGATACTCCCTGATCCAAGTATGTTCTAAAGTTAATGCTTCGGTATCAGTTCCAACAACCGTCCAATCAACGCTTTTGGCAAGTTGCAACATTCGTTGCGTTCTTAAAGGCAGGCTTCTAAGAGGTTGAAAATAGTTGCTTACCCTTGATCTTAGATTTTTAGCTTTACCGATATAAAGAGGCTGCCCTCTCCTGTCGTTGAAGCGATAAACTCCCGGACTGGTTGGTACTTCACCAACACCCGGTCTGAAAAGATCTCTTTGGTCAGTTGTTTCCATATGTTATTTTGTGACGAGTTCTTCAGCGAGAAAAGCTCCTGTGTAACTCGTTTTATGTTTAACTAGTGACTCTGGTGTCCCCTCTGCAACAACCATCCCTCCTCCTGAGCCACCTTCCGGGCCGAGATCTATTACCCAATCCGCGCTTCTAATCACATCTAGGTTGTGCTCAATGGTAATGACCGTGTTGCCCTTATCAACTAATCTGTTTAAAACAAGCAATAATTTACGCACATCTTCGAAGTGTAATCCCGTTGTTGGCTCATCAAGCACATAAACACTGCGCCCTGTTGAACGTTTCTGTAGTTCAGTGGCTAGTTTTACCCTCTGCGCTTCTCCGCCTGATAGTGTCGTTGCGCTTTGACCAAGCTTTACATACCCCAGCCCGACATCAACAAGCGTTTGCAGGTATCTGTGAATTGAGCCCACAGGAGCAAAAAACTCTTCTGCTTCAGAAATTGGCATATCTAGAACATCAGCAATAGATTTACTTTTGTAGGTAACTTGTAAGGTTTCACGATTGTATCTAGAACCATTACATACTTCGCAAGATACATACACGTCGGGCAAAAAATTCATTTCAATTTTTATTGTCCCATCACCTGAACACGCTTCGCAACGGCCACCTTTGACGTTGAAGCTAAATCGTCCCGGTAGGTAACCTCGTACTTTCGCTTCTGGGGTTTCAGCAAATAGGTTGCGAATTTTATCGAACACCCCAGTGTATGTCGCTGGATTGGAACGCGGAGTTCTTCCGATAGGTGCTTGGTCAACGTGCACTATTTTATCTAAGTGCTCCAAACCTGTTATACGTTTGTGTCTTCCAGGTACGAGGCGTGCGCCATTTAGTTTATTTGCCAAAACTTTATACAAAATATCGTTTACAAGTGTGGACTTACCGGAACCACTGACACCGGTGACGGCTGTTAAAACCCCTAACGGGAAATCGACTGTAATGTTTCGGAGATTGTTAGACTTCGCACCCTGCACCGTGAGAACTTTTTTTGTGTCTCTTTTTCGTCTTTTTGTGGGTGTTTCTATTTGGAGACGGCCTGAAATATAGTCACCAGTAATAGAATTGTTTGCATCAATTAACCCAGGCACCGGCCCAGAATAAGTGACTTCACCTCCGTGTGTTCCAGCCCCCGGACCAATATCTACAATCCAATCAGCGGCGGCAATAGTTTCTTCATCGTGCTCAACAACAATTAATGTGTTTCCTAAGTTTCTTAGTTTAATTAGCGTCTCTATCAACCGACGATTATCTCTTTGGTGAAGTCCGATACTCGGTTCATCTAAAACATATAAAACACCAGTGAGCCCTGAACCGATCTGTGTTGCTAGCCGGATTCGTTGCGCTTCCCCTCCAGAAAGAGTCCCTGCAGCTCGAGCAAGTGTCAAATATCCAAGACCCACTTCAATTAAAAATGTGAAACGTGCTCTGATTTCTCTAAGCACAGCTTGAGCAATAAAGGCTTCTCGTTCAGTCAGTTCCAAACCAACAAAAAAGTCGTGCGATTCTTGTAGGCTCGCCTCAGTTACGTCTGAAATTGACTTACCATGCACAGTAATTGCCAACACCTCAGGTTGTAATCTTTGGCCTTGACAGGATTTGCACGGGATCTCACGTAAAAATTCTTTCAATCTTTCACGTTTACTATCTGACTCTACTTCGGTGTACTGTCGCTCCAGCCAAGGGACCAGTCCCTCATACCCAGAAGTGTACTTAACCTCACGACCGTAGCGATTTCGCCACCGCACGCCAATTTTGAAGTTATTGCCGTAAAGTACAGCATCTTTGATTTCCTGTGGCAAGTCTTGCCACTTCGTTTCAAGTGAAAAATCTAATTGCTTGGCAAGCCCTGATAGCAACCTCTGATAGTGACTGTAAAGTGAGTTGCCTTGGCTACTCCAAGGTATCAAGATCCCCTCGTTAATGCTAAGTTCTTCATCACCAAGCACTAAATCTAAATCTACGGACTGAGTAGTTCCGATTCCGTGGCACGCCGAACAAGCACCAAAGGGTGCGTTAAATGAAAAAGTGCGGGGTTCAATTTCAGTTAGTGTGACAGGGTGTTGGTTTGGGCATGAAAGATGCTCACTGTATGTGATGAGCTCGCCAAGCTGTTGTTTATCTGCACCTAGTATCTGTATATTCGTGGTTCCGGAGCTCAGTTTAAGTGCTGTTTCAAGGGAGTCGGTCAACCTCCCTAAAACGGAGTCCCTCCGTACGAGGCGATCGACTACAACCGATATTGAATGCTTCTGCTGTTTTTTTAATTTCGGAGCTTCAGAAAGAGAAACCGTTTCTCCATTAATAATTGCTCGAGAAAATCCTTTAGCAATTAACTCTTGTATCAGATCAACGAATTCACCCTTCTTTTGGTTAACGACGGGTGAAAGAATTTGAAACCGTGTGCCCTCTTCAAACTGCATGATGCTATCTGCAATTTGTTGAACGGTTTGAGCTTTGATTTTTTCACCGCAAATTACACAGTGTGCCACTCCTATGCGAGCCCAAAGCAACCTCATATAGTCATATATTTCGGTTATCGTGCCTACTGTTGAGCGTGGGTTACGGTTTGTTGATTTTTGATCTATAGAAACTGCCGGGCTCAGACCCTCTATAAAATCAACATCTGGTCGATCGACCTGGCCTAAAAACTGTCTAGCATAAGCGCTCAAACTTTCAACATAACGACGCTGTCCTTCAGCAAAAATTGTGTCGAAAGCTAAGCTGGATTTTCCAGAACCAGAAAGCCCAGTAAAAACAACAAATGAATCACGAGGCACATTCAAATCAACGTTTTTGAGGTTGTGTACCCTAGCGCCACTTATTTTTATGAAGGAGAGGTTGGTTTTTGCTGCGACTGTATCTTGCACAAAAACAGGTTACCGCTCAGACCTGACCAGAGTCTTGTAAATTACGTAGTTCACGCTTTAAATCGCTAATTTCATCGCGCAATCGAGCAGCTAGCTCAAATTTTAGGTCTCGAGCAGCCAAAAGCATCTCATCAGTTAAACTTTGAATCAATTCGCTTAGAGTAGAAATTCCATCTGATTCTTTATGCCTACGTTTACCGGCTATTAAAGAATCACCCGCGGCACTGCTTGAGCCTCTATCTGTTTCCCCTAAAAGAGCCTCTGTATCGGCTGCTTCGCGAACAAGCACGTCGGTGATATCAGCAATCTTTTTGCGCAAAGGTTGCGGATCCACTCCGTGTTTAAGGTTGTACTCTACCTGTTTCTCGCGACGTCTATTTGTCTCATCAATCGCTGTCTGCATCGATCTGGTGATTTTGTCGGCATACATGTGAACCTCACCAGAAACGTTTCTTGCTGCACGACCAATTGTTTGAATTAGTGAAGTCGCAGACCTCAAGAAACCTTCTTTGTCTGCGTCGAGAATAGAAACCAACGAAACTTCTGGAAGGTCTAAACCTTCTCTTAGCAAGTTAATGCCAACCAATACGTCATAAACTCCCGCACGCAATTCAGTGAGCAGTTCTACCCGGCGCAGAGTATCGACGTCTGAGTGCAAATACCTGACCCTGACACCTGCTTCCTCCATAAAACTGGTTAGTTGCTCAGCCATCTTTTTAGTCAAGGTAGTGACTAGTACACGTTCATTACGCTCAGCCCTTACTCGCACCTGTTCCAAAAGGTCATCGATTTGTCCAGCGCTTGGTTTAATGATTATTTGCGGATCAACAAGCCCGGTAGGTCTAATGATTTGTTCAACGACACTATCTGCTTGCTCTAACTCGTATTTGCTCGGGGTTGCAGATAAATAAACGGTTTGACCAACACGAGCTTTGAACTCGTCAAACCTTAACGGTCTGTTATCTAAGGCGCTCGGTAGTCTAAAACCGTGATCAACAAGCGTTCGTTTGCGTGAGGCATCGCCTTCATACATAGCCCCTATCTGCGGTACTGTAACGTGGGATTCATCAATAACAACAAGAAAATCATCAGGAAAATAATCTAATAGGCAGTGTGGTGCTTCACCAGGTTTACGGCCATCAATGTGCATTGAATAATTTTCTATTCCAGAGCAAAACCCTATTTGCTCCATCATCTCTAAATCGAATGTTGTGCGCATTTTTAACCGTTGCGCTTCAACCAGTTTATTTTGGCCATTCAATTCATTTAGCCTAATATCAAGCTCGTCGCGAATATCTTTGACCGCTCTTGTCATAACATTTTGGCTCGCAACGTAGTGAGAAGCCGGGAAAACAGACACCGTCTCTACTTCTTTTATGACGTTTCCCGATACTGGGTGCAAGAAATAGAGAGCCTCTATTTCGTCACCAAAAAACTCTATTCGTATCGCAAGTTCTTCATACATCGGAATTATCTCAACGGTGTCGCCACGCACACGAAAGTTACCACGAATAAACTCAACATCGTTTCGTTGATATTGCATATCTACAAACTGTCTGAGCACGATATCGCGGTCCACCTGCATTCCCACTGCAAGCGGCACCATTGCTTCATAGTATTCTTCGGGCTTACCCAAACCATAGATGCAAGAGACCGTGCTAACAACGACAACATCGCGCCTGCTTAGTAACGCATTTGTGGTTGAGTGTCTTAGGCGTTCAACTTCATCATTAATAGATGAGTCTTTTTCGATGAATGTGTCTGTTTGTGGAACGTAGGCTTCAGGCTGGTAGTAGTCGTAATAAGAGACAAAGTATTCGACGGAGTTGTTGGGCAACAACTGTCTAAACTCGTTTGCTAGTTGTGCTGCCAGCGTTTTATTGTGGGCAATAACAAGAGTTGGTCTCTGCACAGCCTCAATCAACCATGCCGTCGTAGCTGATTTACCGGTTCCTGTTGCGCCCAGCAAAACAACATCGGTTTGACCACCATTTATGTGTGCAGCTAACTCTGCTATCGCTTGTGGTTGGTCTCCTGCAGGTTGGTAATCGCTAACTACTTGAAAAGGATTTACGTTTTTGGTTGGTTGCACGATGTATCAAATCATTGCAGATATATAAGCAGGTCTGCTTGAGTTAACTAAACCATAAACTGAGTTCACGCTCAGCCGAAAGGGTTGAGTCTGAGCCGTGCACCAGATTTTGTTGCACTGATGTTCCCCAGTCTCTACCCAGGTCACCACGAATGGTTCCGGGGTTTGCTACTGTTGGATCAGTTGCGCCCGCGAGAGATCTGAAACCTTCTATTGCGCGTTGCCCTTTGACCTTTACAGCAACAATTGGCCCTGAAAGCATGAAGTTAATTAGTGGTTCAAAGAAGGGCTTTCCGCGGTGTTCTTCATAATGCTCTGCCAGCAGGTCTCGGTTAGCGTGCACCATTGCGAGGTCTGCTATTTCGTATCCTTTAGCTTCTATCCTGCGCAGAATTTCTCCTGTCAAGTGACGTTTTACACCGTCTGGCTTAATAAGAACAAGGGTCTCTTCTACCTGCATAAGGTTCCTTTCAAGTAAGATTTTCTAAACCTATGCTAACCGTCTTAGCTGAATGTGTGTGACTCACGCATTCGATCAATCGTTCGTCCCTTTAAAACAGCAAAAACCCATAGAGCGCCAAAAATAATAGCTAAAATACCGACGCTGGGAAGTATCAATATAGGAAGAAAATAAAGTGCGTGCAATATCCATCCGCTAATAATACCGACTCTTCCTCTTCTCATCGTCGCCATAGCGAAAACTAGACCGAGCAGAGCAACTCCCGTTACAATTAAAGCTAATCCCGGGGGTGCGGTTAATTTCAAACCGAAAATGGTGAGACCAGTCAAAAACACCACAACGACTTCAAAACCTAAAACTATTGTCGCAAGTGTTATCTCTGTAGAGGTTTGTCTTTTTATTTTGTCCACCCCTCACGTTCAGAAACTACAATCGCTTCGCCAGCAAGCAGCACAGAACCAGCCACTAAAACAACGCGCCCGTCTTTTTCTCCAGCCCAAGCATGAGCTTCTGTGAGAGCATCAGATGTACTTTCAAAGTCGTCTATTTCTATTGAATCATCAAAACTTTGAACTATTGTTGCCAGATCCTCAGACGCTAGAGAGCGGTCAGAAGCAATATCTGTCGTATAAACTTTTGTGGCAATTGTGAGCAACTGTTTGACCACTCCATTGATGTCTTTGTCATCGAGTGCTCCTACAACAACCAGTATTTCTTCCCAAGTAAAATGTTCTGTAACAGCTTTTATAAGCTCTGATATTCCGTGTGGATTATGGGCAGAGTCAACAAGCACCAAAGGTCTGTTAGAGACCGCATGTAACCTGCCAGGAGCGGTCAAATTAGCAAAAGCTTCACTCAGAACATCTTGATCTATAGCTCTTTGAGTACCAAAGTAAGCTTCTACAGCCGCGATTGCTAAAAGTGCATTTTCTGATTGATATCTGCCAAATAGTGGGAGTAGAACGTGCTCGTATTTTGATTTTGTTAGGCCCTGAGCATCGAACATGCGACCGCCCACTGCGCCAATATCGTTTAAGAGTGAGAAGTCTTGTCCATAAAGGTAAAAGTTCGATTTGTACTGCTCAGCCCTATCTTGCAGAACCTGAAGAGCTTCATCTTCTTGGGCAGCAGAAACAACTATAGTTTCAGATTTGATGATTCCAGATTTTGTTTCAGCAATTGACTTCAGATCTGACCCAAGAATCTTGGTGTGTTCCAACCCGATTGGGGTGAAGACGCTCACGCTCGAATCAACAATATTAGTAGCATCCCATTCCCCACCCATACCAACCTCGATAACTGCTACCTCAATTGGTGCGTCAGTGAACGCCACAAAGGCAAGCACGGCTAGCGCTTCAAAAAAAGTGATCGGGGATTGTCCCTCGTCCTGAAGCTCCTCATCAACGAGTTTTAATGCTGTTTGCATTTCTTCCCACGCATCAACAAGGGCTAATTCTGATATTGGATCACCATCGATTAATATGCGTTCCTCAAAATTTATCAAATGCGGACTAGTGAAAAGACCGGTTCTGATTCCGTGTGCCCTCAACAAGACCTCGATCGCTCTTGCGGTAGAAGTTTTGCCGTTTGTGCCTGCTACGTGAACTACAGGAAATGTTAGTTGGGGGTCGCCTAAGTATCTAGCAAGTCTTCGCACGGGTTCAATGCGAGGTCTGGGACTTGCCTCACCAGATCTGGATAGGAGCTCTTCATAGACCCTATGCCCTGCACTGTCTGGTCGTACCACTTATTGTTTTCCTTCGTCTTTTGAAATAATTTTGTTAATTGAAATACCTAAATCGTTTTTCTGACTTCCTAATGCTTTAACCTTAGTCGAGCTCAAAACATCGTTCTCTGTCTGTGGCAACTCGGTGACAAAAAACAGTTCGACAGCAAGAGTTTCTGATGCAATTAACTCTTTGTGAGCTTCCAAAGATTTCAAATCACTTTCAGACGCACTCAAAGATAAAGAAATTCTATCGCTGACATCAAGCTTGGTTTGCTTTCTTGCGTCTTGTATGGCTCTAACAGCATCTCTAGCCATACCCTCTGCTTCTAGCTCGCTAGTGATTTCTGTGTTTAAAATCACAAATCCCCCTCGCTCCAAGAGGCTGATTGCGCTTCCACTAGATTTTGAAGTATCGACAGTTAAAGAAAGTTCATACTCAGCCTCTAACAGCTCTGTGCCGTCTACTACAACACCGTCTTCGGTGAGCTGCCAGTTACCTTCTTTCGCGGCACGGATGATGCGTTGCACCTCTTTGCCAATACGTGGTCCCGCTTTTCGAGCATTAATTGTAATCGTTTGGACTACTCCAAGTCTTTCTGCACTGTTTTCGGTTAGACGCTCTATTTCAACTTCTTTGACATTAATTTCTTCTTGAAGAATCGATTTGAAAGGTTCTAATCTAGAAGGTTTTTCTACTGCAAGAGTTAATTTAGCAAGAGGAAGTCTTACTCTTAAACTGTTTACTTTTCGCAGGGCCAAAGCTGAACCGGTTGCTTGTCTAACAAGGTCCATCGTTTCTACAAGTTCTTCATCTTGCAAGAACAAAGACGTATCTGGCCAGTCAGTTAAATGAACCGATCGTTTGCCAGTTAAGCCTTTCCAAATTTTTTCTGTAATGAGGGGTGCTAGAGGAGCTGCAACTCTAAGCACGGTTTCTAGAACCGTATATAGAGTGTTAAAAGCTTGTTGGTTTAAAGGATTGGTTTTAGGACCTTCCCAAAAGCGATCACGCGAACGACGGACATACCAGTTCGTTAACAGTTCAGCGAAGTCTCGTAAATAGACAGAGGCTGTAGTTGTGTCTAAAACATCAAGTGCTTGTTGAACATTTTTAATTAAAGCGCCAGTTTTGGCCAGGATATATCGATCTAAAGGGTCGTTAGACGAGGTGTCCCATTGAGCTTCAACGCTATCAGCGTTCGCATAGAGAGTGAAGAAATACCAGGTGCTCCAGATAGGAAAAATGAACTGCCGCGCGCTTTCACGTATCCCCTCTTCTGTCACAATCAAGTTGCCACCTCTAATGACAGGACTCGACATTAAAAACCACCGCATTGCGTCAGAGCCGTCGCGCTCAAAAACCTCATTTACATCTGGGTAGTTCTGTAGAGACTTTGACATTTTATTTCCATCGCTGCCCAAAACTATTCCATGACTGATTACGTTTTTAAATGCGGGTCTGTCGAAAAGTGCTGTTGCGAGCACATGCTGGACGTAAAACCAGCCGCGTGTTTGCCCTATATATTCAACAATGAAGTCTGCTGGTTGCTTAGTTTTAAACCATTCTTCATTCTCAAAAGGGTAGTGCGCCTGGGCAAAAGGCATCGATCCAGAATCAAACCAAACATCAAGCACATCTTCAATGCGCCTCATTACACTTTTGCCTGTCGGATCATCTGGGTTGGGTCTCACCAGATTGTC
The DNA here is from genome assembly GCA_035514995.1 of Microbacteriaceae bacterium. GTDB lineage: Bacteria > Actinomycetota > Actinomycetes > Actinomycetales > Microbacteriaceae > Leucobacter_A. The sequence continues at coordinate 1,208 of DATJCC010000013.1, read as the reverse complement.
AATGTAAGGCCTGTGTAAATCAACCTCGCCCTGCTCTTTGCGCGGTAATTCACCAAAATCATTTTCGAGCTGTTCCAATGAACCATAAACATCTATCCGTGGATAATCAGGGTTGTCGCTCTTCCATACTGGAATCGGGCTCCCCCAGTAACGGTTACGGCTTATAGACCAGTCTCTGGCTCCCTCGAGCCATTTACCAAACTGCCCGTATTTTACATTCTCTGGGACCCATGTGATCTCTTCATTTGTTGCAAGTAAACGTTCTTTGATCTCGGTTACACGAACAAACCAACTTGAAACGGCTTTATAAATTAAAGGGTTCCTGCACCTCCAACAGTGCGGGTAGGAGTGCTCGTAACTTTGCTCTTTTAAGAGTCTCCCGTTTTTTTGTAACATGCGAATTATGGGACGATTAGCGTCAAACCATAACTGCCCAGCAACATCTGTAACTGCTGCAATAAACTTTCCACCCTCATCGACGCTCACGATGACAGGCATATTAGCTTCAGCAGTGATTCGCAAGTCGTCTTCACCATAAGCTGGTGACTGGTGCACAATTCCTGTGCCATCACTGGTTGTAACGTAGTCGTCAACCAAAACCTGCCAGTAATTTTCTGTTTTCCAAACAGCAGCGTCAGCAAAATAGTCAAACAATCGCGCGTATTCAACATTTGCTAACTCTGAACCCATAATCGTACGGATCACAGATGATTTTGCATCTTCTGCAGATTCGTATCCTAAAGCTTTGAAATTGTTAGCGATCAACTCAGATGCAACAAGATAACTACTTTCATCTATGTTCCCACCATCGCCTGCTCCCAGTGCTCCGGCTGGAACGATTGCATATTCAATTTCAGGGCCAACAGCGAGAGCAGCGTTGGTCGGAAGCGTCCATGGAGTGGTGGTCCAGGCGAGCGCTTTGACTCCTATCAAACCTAATTTTTCAGCTTTTTCTCCGGTAAACGGAAATGTTACAGTGACCGAGGGGTCTTGTCGCATCTGATAAACGTCATCGTCCATCCGCAATTCATGGTTAGACAGCGGCGTTTCATCACGCCAGCAGTACGGCAGAATTCGTTTACCCTCATAAGCTAGTCCCTTATCAAATAGCTGTTTGAAAGCCCAAAGCACGCTTTCCATAAATTCAAGATTCAACGTTTTATAGTCGTTTTGAAAATCTACCCAGCGAGCCTGCCGCGTTACATACT
>DATJCC010000012.1:0-5471 GCA_035514995.1 Microbacteriaceae bacterium | reverse complement strand
TAGCCGAAGCAGAAGCCGAAGCAGAAGCATTCACATCAGCATCAGCAGTCGAAGTTGAAGTCGCATCCGTGTCAGCGGTCGACGTAGCATCAGCATCAGCGGTTGAAGTCGCATCAGCACCTGGATCAGGGTCCTCCTCATCCTCGGCGAGTGTTGTTGCAGATCCAAGTTGCAACGCTACATTTCCACTTTTTGCTTCATCTATGAGTGGTAAAAGGTTTAGCGAAAGTGCACGAACTGTAAAGCTGGCAGCACCAAGATCCGCATCAGTGTTAAGCGGTGCAACTGAAGGCTGCTCATTGATACGGATTTGCACAAGCCCATTCAAAAGTGGGCTCAGGGTATCTAGTAGTGGCGTCACTACTGGAGTCAATGTGTTTGTTAGTGTTGTGCTCGATTCTGCAAGAACGGTGTTTACCGCAGGGGCTAGAGCACCCCCAATGTTACTTACCAATCCTGTCAAAGTGTCGACAATTGGCTGCAGAACGGTGCCAACAGGAATAAGCAAAACATTGATTTGTGATGTGTCAACGACAGGATCATCGTGCCCTGATTGTCCAAGAAACCCGCCCAGTGATCCGGTAACTGTTACCGGGGCCGTAACGAGATGCACTGGAGGCACCAACGGAAGATTAGCGTCGATTGATATATCAGCTTCTATATCAACATTGAGCTCCACGTGATAAATGTATTCATTAATGACGCTCGTTAACTTTGTGACAAGCGAGTTGGCACTGCTACCGAGTAGCGCCTCTTCAACACCTTCAACAATAAGAGCAATTGTGGCAGAATCTAGAACCTCTGTATTTGCTGGGAGACTGTTCAAATCGGCGCTACCAGTGCTGTCAACAACGATCTGTGCAAGATCGATGTGAATAAGTCCGTCTTCCAAATCAATAACTATGCTTCCCTCTTCATTCGATACAGACGAGTTGAGAAATTGATCTTGAATTGCGGCTGTCAAAGGTTGTGTGTCAATGGAAAGTTCATTGAGAGACGCGTTCACGAGGGGGAGTGCTCCAATAGTGGAGACAACTCCAGCTACAAGCACTTCTATCGCGCCGCCATCGTCAAGAAGACTCTGAATTGGTTGAACAACATCACTAACAATCGCATCAGTTGAATCGACTAGGTCATCGACAAGGTTGCTGTGAAGATCTAAACCTAAATCAGCAAGCACATATTTATGCTCAACCTTTGTTGGGTCGAGGGTTGAGCCAGTTGCCTCTACCTCAGCACCCAGGGCTCCTATTGAAAGCTCTGCTGTGTCAATTACTGTGTCAACTGTCGACTGACCAAGGATCTGGGCGAGCAGTGAGCTGAGATCAACAGAGGCCGGTTCGAGACTGGCATCATTGTAAGCATCAAGAGCAAGAGCCCCATCACTCCCTAGCAAACCAGAAGCAGAATAGGCGCTGTGAGATTGCGGCGAGTGAGCTGAACTCTCGAGAGCTCCTAAGCTACCCAAATTCAGCAAACCGTTTGATTGAGTGGCAGTTTTGATAAGAGGGAGTGTTACGGTACCAAGATCAACTTCAAGCGACTCCAACACTGAAACATTTATTGCGTCCTTGTTTAAACCAGGATCATTATCATTGTTTGAATTCGCATATGCGGCGCCAGCAACGCCTAAGTTAAGCGCGGGCAGGTAGAGCCCGTGCCCATGAGCGGCTGCTGGTGCGGTAGTAGGTATTTCATCCGCGGATGCACTCGCCGCAAAAATGAGACCAGGTGTAACTACCATTGCGGCTACTGTAAAATACGCGAGCCCCTTTGCTCCGGTTTTCATTCTTTTCTGTGAATATTTTTTCACAATTCCCCTTATATTGCTATTCCGCGACCATATTTCAGAGAGGTCTGAGATTCCGCGACCACGACCTAAAACACTATAAACGACAACTATACATCATTTTTGGATTAAGAAATCACCCCCCGGGTTCTAAACGGAAGCGCAACACCTAGAGTGTGAGTTGTTGATACCACCACTCGAAGGGATTGCGCTTCCTTGTCCACACACTACCGCCATTTGATTACTGACGACCGAATCGAATTCCAGCACCTCCTCGAGCAAGGGCACACCCAAGCCGAGATCGCACGCCGCCTCGGTGTTCATCGCTCCACCATCTCTCGGGAACGTAAGCGTGGCTTGTGGCATCCAGAGGATGACCACGCGAACCTACGCCCGTACTTACGCAACAAGCTTGACAGCCGGGACCGGCATGAAGGGATCTATCTTGCAGGGCAAGCACAACTGCAAGCTGATACCCGGAAACAGCGCTCCCATCAGCCCTACAGGATGCGATATGACCGGCTTGTTGACTGGGTGATCTCCCAGTTGCGGCGCGGCTGGACGCCTGAAGAAATCAGTGGCAGGCTCCCGATCGAGTTCCCTTACGACTCCCGAATGCGGGTGAGCACAGAAACCCTATACGCGTGGATCTACAACCCAGAAGAAGCCCACCGACAGCTTTGGCAGTACCTGCCACGGGGGCAGAAGAAACGCCGCCGCCTCACAGGACGGCGGGTGCATGCTGAACGGATCAAATACCGGGTTTCGATTCATGACCGGCCTGCCGAGGTCAATGATCGAAGCGGGTTTGGGCATTGGGAATCAGACAGTGTTCTCGGTGCTAGAGATACCGGTGGGATTCATACGAGTGTGGAACGCAAAAGCCGGTACCTGGTAGGGGTGAAGATCCCGCAGGTGACCGCGCAGGCGAAGCTCAACGCGCAACTGGCGATCTATCAAGGGATGCCTGCACGGGCGGTGTGTTCAATCACGGCAGATAACGGGGGTGTATTTTGTCAAATATAGGTGAGCCACTATTGCATGAAAAGTGAGCCACTTTCGCAGCCACTTATGAGCCGTTATTGCACCAGGCCCCAGCATAGAATGCCTACCATTTTTGAATTGTCTATTAAACTATCTATTTCATCGTCGCGTTAGCTACCCGATAAGAACCCCCTTTAAACTTAATCATCCGTCCGTGATGCACTGTCCGGTCAATGATCGCGGCCGCCATCTGATCATCACCAAACACTTGCCCCCAACGAGAGAACTCAAGATTAGATGTATAAATAACGCTTCGGTTCTCGTAGGCGTCAGCAATAACCTGGAACAGCAACCTTGCCCCGTGACTATCTATCGGCAGATAACCAAGCTCATCAATTATGATCAATTCATGTCGAGCAATATTTGTTAACTCTTTCTCCAACCTGCCATTATTTTGTGCATTACGAAGAAAAGCTACAAGAGATGCCGCAGTCCAAAACTTAGCCGGAATACCTGCCTGACAAGCCGCGTAACCAAGCGCGATAGCAAGATGAGTTTTACCCGTACCTACGTCACCATAAAGAACAAGATTCTCGTTCCGGTCAATAAACTCGAGAGCTTCTAACTGCGTTTTACCAAAGTCTTGCGGCCAAATAATGCTTTGCCAATCGTACCCCTCCAACGTTTTCACTGCAGGGAAATTGGCTTGCCTTGTCAACCTCACTCTTTTGGCTATCGTACGAACCTTCGTTTCTTCCTCAAACAAAGAGTGCAAGAATCTGCGCTGCCCAGCAGTAGCCGTCTCAACTTTTTCTTTGAGCATCAATTTTGTGAAGGGCAGCCCTCTAGCCGACTCCATCACCTCTTCAACACTTGGAACTGAGACCGTCTTAACGGTAGGACCAGACACAGCACCATTTTGAGGCATCCCGCCCAGCTTTTCATTATTTAGTGCAACCATTATTTAGCCTCCAAAAACTTGTCATAAACTCTTAAATCGACGTCACCATCAACCTCACGTCCTTCTGCATGAACTCTTGCCACCATCTCGATCTCTGACGCCACTATTTCTCTACCATCAGCAAGAACCTCAGAAACAATTTGGGTTGCCATCTCAAAACCACAAGTAGCAGTAGCCTTCGTGAGGACCTCGAAAGTTTTCCTACGCCTTTCATGGCCCGAACTGTCTAAATAGTTCAATAATGGTTCAGGAAGATGCTCCCGCACCGGTGAATTCCTGATCGATGAAGGCTTCCTAACTAAAGACGGCAACAACTGTGACTGGAACCGCACAGTCTTATCTTGACGCCCGTAAACACGTTTATGTTCCACAATTTTTGTGTGGGTAACATCAAGAATTTCTATTTGAAAAGCTCGAAACCCAACATTAACGCGCGTACCAGCATGCTCAGAACCAACATAATATTTTGTTTCGTTAACAACAATGTTGCCAACAAGATCAACCTTTCTGACATCCCAACTGCAAGCATCAAAACTTATGCCAGGCAACGGCAACATGGCTTCTTTGTCCCCACCAAATAAGACTCTTAAAGCCTGTTTTTTGCGGTAATGCTCCCTAGATAATAGTTCGTCACAGTCAGCCAGTAACGCGGCTGTTAACCCTTGTAATGATTCAGCGTGGGGGACCGGCACTAACAGATTACGTCGAATAAATCCGACAGCATTTTCTACACTGCCCTTCTCGTTACCCGCGTAGGGGTTAGTGAAACGGGCCTCGAATCTGTAGTGCATGCGGAAAGCTTGAAACACTTTGGTTTCTGTCACAACCCCGCCACTACCACGGCGGCCTACCCCTGTAGCGTTATCGAAAACGATTGTGTGAGGTGCAGCACCCACATGCTCAAAAATGGTTTTCAAACCCTCACAAACACATTCAGCATTCTCGCCAGGTAACGCTACCGCGTACCTAGTATTCGAGAACGGGAAAGTAACAACAAGCAAATGGACTATTATTTGTGTGCCCTGGATGATTGCGTCGGCTACACCAAAGTCTGCTTGCGCGAATCCTGGCCCCCACTCCAGTTCAGAGAACCCATCTCCTGCCGTAGCTCTGCCCATTTTCCACCTTTTAACCCACCTAGAAACTGTTGAGTAAGAACCGTCATACGAATGTTGCGCAACTAGACGATCAAAAATGCGTTTGGCTGTGTGGCGCTGCTTCCTTGGCATTAAAAGATCTTCTAGCAGCCATTCTTCGAGCACATTCGAATAATTATCGACAATCGATTTTGGGTTGACTGCCGCGGGTTTGAGGGAGTAGTCACTTTTGTTCACATATTTGGCTACAGTGTTGCGAGAGACACCACACTTTTCAGCGATTTTACGGGAAGAGATCCCCATCGCATCCATTTTTCTGATATTTTCCTGTTTAGGCATCGGTATTGCCATTCCTTTTCCTCCTGAAACGATTTGGTAGTTGTTCCAGGAAATATAACAGGCAGGCATGCCGGTGCCGCTTATTTAGGTGGCTGCAATTATGGCTCAAAGTGAGCCGCTTTACTGGCTCACTTCTGAGTGCAAAAGTGGCTCACAAACATTTGACCATACACACCTGGGGAAGTGGCATTATATAGTCTGTCATGAAGTTGTTATTTTAAAATCATTGTACGACTAAGTCTAAAATAATATAAGCGAACATATTCAACCAAATGATAAACCGTAGGTACTAATACCCTCG
>DATJCC010000011.1:0-5794 GCA_035514995.1 Microbacteriaceae bacterium | reverse complement strand
AGAAACTGTTGGACCGATTGCGGGTGCTACAGAAATAACAATAGAAATGTTGCCCATTGTTTTACCACGGATTGCTGCCGGAACCAGGGTCATAACCGTTGTCATTAGTAGCGGCATCATGATTGCTGTTCCTGAAGCTTGCACCACACGCGCGATTAAAAGCACACTAAAACCAGGCGCCAAAGCTGCTATGAGAGTGCCGCTTGAAAAAAGAGTCATTGCGGCGATAAACACTGGCCTGGTGTTGAAGCGCTGGAGGAGGAACCCGGTTATCGGTATGACAATTGCCATAGTGAGCATGAACACAGTTGTGAGCCACTGGGCAGCACGCTCGTCGATTTTTAAATCATGCATGAGTTCTGGAATTGCAACACTCATTATGGTTTCATTTAAAATCACTACGAAGCTCGCAGCAAGCAGCAACCATATAACACGAGTGTTGCGGGCGTCGTAGTTGACAGGGGGTTCTGGCTGAGAGCGAGGTGGGATAGGGATCGGGTTCGTGTGAGCGGTCAAGAAAAATCCAGTCAAAAAGTTTGTGGTGTTTTGAGCGGTAAAAACTCTAGAAGAGTTTAGATGAACTCAAACCAAATAATCGAAACTGACGCGCAATCACTGCGACGAGTTTGGTGGTGGTCAGAGGGTAGAGTATCAGTGAATAGACTCATAAACAATACGTCGATACGATTTTGAGTTTTGACAGTCACTTTTCAGTATTTACTGCGATCAAGTGTTGGGAGCTAACCGCTAGTGGTTTTTCATTCGAAGATTTTGCAGATTTTACAAATACCTGGGCACAACGATTTCCCTTAACAGATAGTATTAAAAATTAGATCACCCGCAATTGTTGTGCAACAATGATCTAACCTATGAAGTAATGAGGTGTTGAAGAATCCATCCTCGTTGTTGATATTAAAATAGGGTTCTGATAAATAAGGAGATGCGAGCATGTCATTCTTAAACACCATCTGGGATGTTCTTTGGAGTCTGCTGTTAATTTACGCATTTGTCGTTTTTATTTTTGCACTTTTTGCAGTGATTCGCGATCTGTTTAGAGATCATGAAATGAACGGCTGGGTGAAGGCCCTCTGGATAATTCTTCTCGTGTTTGTGCCTTTTATCACTGTTCTCATATATGTAGTTGCACGCGGTCGTAAAATGGCTGAACGAAACATCAAAGATCAAGCGGCCGCACAAGAAGCAGCTAAACACTACATCAGAGATGTTGCTGGAACGAGCGCTAGCGACGAGATAGCAAAAGCTAAGGCACTTTATGACGCTGGTACAATCACTGCGCAAGAATTCGAAACCCTTAAAGCTAAATCTTTGTCTTGATTTATGGGGTCGTCAATACTTCGACCCGTGGTGTTTGAAACATTTTGCGAGTTAAGGGTTTGAACCGCAGTTCCAAGTCGCAGTTAAATAGCGGTAAGAATACCGTTGGTAATGGTTTCAAGTTTTGTAGCGGCTAAGGTTTCTTTCTACGCTTTTAGGAAGTTTCTGTAGCAACAATATTGAATTCTTTATGAATTTGTTGTTTCCTATAGAGGCTGCTTTGGGAGCGCAATGTCTGATTGTGCATCAAGGTTGAAGCCAGCTTATGTCGTTGTCGCAGTGGATGACATTTATGCTGAAATTTCGCTGCCGCATAGCGGAAAGTATAGGATCCTGTATGGTCGGTTTAACGGAAGCGTTATTGAAGTTTAAAACGACCAATGAGGTCAGCAGTTTTTATTGAATGGGGCAGTAAATATTGCGAATACCACACTTTGAGTGTTCCTAAACTGCTAAAAATGTGTGTGTTTAAAATAAATTCATCTAATCTCTAGACTACTAAGGGCGTGAGGTTTAGACTTACAGTGGGTCGAGGGGGACTAGATGATTGATGTGGAAGATAATAAAAAGAATGATCCGCACGTATCACCTGTGGTTTATAGGCGTAAGAAAGCCCATGATTTAGTCGCTACAGCTAAGAAACAGAATGGCATGACTTTGCTTGTCGATGGTCACAGCGGTATGGGAAAAACGTTTTTTCTTCGCGAGATTACCGATTTTGCTGGGAATAACAGCGGTGACAACCACTGGGACACAATCTTTGTGAGAGCCGACGAAATAGAAAACGGTGAACCATACAGTTTTATAGAACGGTTAATTGCGGGAAGTTCGTTTGACGACTGGACTTTTGGGCCCACTGATAACACAACACCTATAGAGATCGCACGAGAGTGCGTAAAAAGGTTAACTACAGAAACGGCAACGACGGGAAAAGTCATAGTTATTGATGACGCCCAGTGGATTGATAAAGAGTCACAACTTGCTTTGCGGTATATCATTCCAAGAATATCTCGCCGTAACATAATGGTCGTCTTTGGTGTACGAACACCGCATAAAACGGATTCCTTCGGCGAGTACTTACTAAAGATTGTTTCAGAAACACCACAAGACGGTCACTGCAACATTGCGCCTCTTTCACTGCAAGAGATTGCCGCCTACGCGTTGGATCGCTTAAAAGTTGGGATTTCAACAAACACCTCACAACAAATTTATGATGAGACAGGTGGTTCTTTTCTAAAAGTTGACAGCATTATAGGAAGTCTTACCGAAGAGCAAATAGCACAAATGCATGTTTCATGGGATTCGCTAACTCCGCTGGTGATTCCAGATAACGATCCTTTGCTATTTACCTTCAAACAATTATCAGAAAAAGCTCAGAAAACAGCAGAAATAGTTTGTTTAGCCGGCCATGAACTGAGTTTAGACGAGTTGAATCAAGTTGCTGCAAAGCTTGGTGAGTCGGTAGAGGTTCAAGAACCGCTGGAAGCCGGGGTGATAATAAAGTCAGGGTTCGGTGCAACAGTGATGGCGCGTCATGCTCTACTCGGTCAAGCAATTAGAGCAACGGTTAACCAGTCGCGTACTAGATCAGTTCATCATGCTTTGTCGGAAGTGACTAAAGGGTATAGAAAATTGCATCACACCCTCTTAGGAGCAGATGAATGGAATAAGGAACTTTATGGAATTGTTGATGATTTCGTTTCGACAGTAGCGGAAAAAGGTAATTATTCTTTAGCTTCTGACGTGCTTCGGGCTTCTTTAAAAATAACAAGTGATGTTGCAGCAAGAACTTTTCTGTTGGAGAGCATCACCCTGATTCACCTTCGTGCAAAGACAGGTTATATGATTCTTGACCTTTTGCCCGAGCTCGAGACGCTACCTGATAATATTTTTCATGACTTTATGAAAATAGTAGTGGCGGCTCATCAATTTGGTGAAGAACTTCCGATGGAGCGGGTACAGAAGCTATTGATGGCGAAGGCTGAAACACCCGAGGATAAAACAATCGTCGCATTTTTTGCTTTCATGGTTGTCATTTTGACAATGAGATCAAAAAAGTTGGAGTCGCTTCCGTCTCTTATCGCTCACGCTAGGGCACTCATAAATGACGCTCCCGGTAGTTCCGATGAGCTTAAAGATCAACGGTTGGCCTGGATGATTGATAAAGAAGGGCACCTTTTAGTTTTAGACTGCTATTTGGTAGTGCAAAATCAAATGTTGGCGAGAATGGATCTTGTTGCTGGTGCCACACCAAAACTTACAAAACGAATTCATGAACTACCCGACGGACCGTTAAAAGTCGATGCATGCGTAGCTGTAGCTGGTGCTGAGCTTGCAATAGGGAATGCGTTTCAGGGTAAAAAGCTTGCCGAGCTTGGGGTCAATCTGCTTGAAAAAGTTAGTGAGCCTTGGGCTGCCAGCACGGCTAGGCTAATTCTCGCTGATTCACTTATTCTCTTCGGAGAATATAAAGAGGCAATGGAACTCATTGAGCTCACCGAAGAGCTTTCATACAGTTCATTAGATGTAGAAACAAGATCAACATGGGCTGCTCTTAGAGTTTTCATAGGAGCGGTAACCGGCCAGGGGAATGTTTCCTCATACTTGGAGCTTTCTAAGCGCCAGGTGACACTCCTGTGGGAGGGGTATGGAACGGACAGACCGATCATCGCTGAGTGCGAACTTGCAAGAACTCAAAATGATTATGAGCGTATGTTGGAGATCAGTCTCACCCCCTGGGCCAACAAAATAGTGAACACACGCCATGGTTTGTTAACTTATCGTGCGCACGCCCTCATTTCGCTTAACAAGCTTTCTGAAGCGAGGTCTTTATTGGAGCAGCTCGCTTCTTGGCGAGGTACAAAGTGGCAAGAATATTGGGGCTCTTTAGACTGGTTACGAGCTCGTCTAGCAAGGCATCAGGGAGACACAGAAAACGCGAAATGGTTTTATGAAGCAGCTATCACAGAAAAAGAATTCCCATTGCACTACTCTTTAACCCTTGCCGATTACGGTGAATTTTTAATAGAACAACAGGAAAATAAACTAGGGAGTGAAAAACTTGCTGAGAGTATCAAAATTTTGGATGAGATCGATGCCCATGCATATCTCCACAAAATTAAAGAAACATATCATGCTCTTCCCGGCAAGCAGTTAGCTGGATCAAATAAAGAAGCTCTCCTTGCAGGTCTCACACCACGGGAGAAACAAATAGTGGAACAATTAGCTAAAGGGCGTTCAAACAGCCAGATTGCTGAAACACTTGTTGTTTCGGTGACGACCGTAAGATCGCACGTCTCAAACATTCTGCGTAAACTGAACCTCACTTCAAGGGGTGAAGTCACTAAATTATTTCGTTAACCATTAACTACATCATGTAGTTTTTCTATCAATTGACCCCTGCTAGTTGCTCCCAACCTGTTCCGAATCCTCGCCACATGATGTTCAACGGTTTTTGGAGAAATGAAAAGTTGTTCACCGATTGCTCGGTAACCTTGACCGTCAAGGACTAGACGTCCCACTTCCAGTTCGCGAGCAGTAAGCACAGAAGACTTAGACAGCGTACGAGCTTTGTTTAATTGCTCCTTGTTGATCTCGCGAGCTAACTGCATCATTGATAATGCCTCTTCACGCTCCGGGTGTTGCAAAGCTGCTTGCCCAGCAAGCCTGGCAGCGTCCCACACCTGACCACTTTTAGCCAGTGCCCGCACGCTCTTGGTAACTGAATCAAAATTGGCTTCACGTCTTAAAACCTCCAGCCAGGTGTTACCTGCTTGAGCTAAAGTCGCAGCATAGGAGCTCACCTTTTCAGCTTTCACCAAAGCATTTGCGTGAGGAATCAACGCACTTGGGTCTTCCACCTGGAAAGCGGCCTGAACAGCGTGCCAGTGGAGTGGAGCGGACCATGCAATTGGGTCGTTTAAGCTTTGCAGGATAGCCACAGCATTTTTTAAAAAAGGTTGGAGTCTTTCAAGGTCTCTTAACCGAGCAGCTGTGACCAGCATTTCACCTAAGGGTAACAAGTCATACAGTGTTAAATCTATGCCAAAAGTTTGTTCTCGCACCATCTCCCAGGCTTCACGCATTGAAGTGATATCGGTGCGTCTTCTAGCGAGTCCTACAAGAATGCATCCGTATAGAAGATGGTCACGGTCGCAAAGATTATTTATTTTTTTAAATTCTAAGATATTTTTTTCGGCAACGTCAAGATGCCCCTGGACCATCAAAGACCATGCATGCAAGAGGGTGTGGCGTCTCCGACCAGCTTCACCTCCGAGGGAAGTTTTTAATGCTTTTTCCAAAATTATTTGTGCGGCGTGAGGCTCTCCCCTCCCGATTGCTACCAAAGCGGTTAGAGCAGCTGGAGTCTCGGGCAGAATAATCTCATCACTTATCAGCGAAAGGGTAGAAACAGATCTAGCTAAAAGCTTCAGAGCGTCTTCGCCGTCACCTTCAATAG
>DATJCC010000010.1:0-2177 GCA_035514995.1 Microbacteriaceae bacterium | reverse complement strand
TTTGATCGCCTCAGGCCTAGTACCAAAAACTATTAGCACTCTGATCAGGCTTGCATAATCTACTTCAGTTTCTTGCTCGACACCAACATTTTCTTGTTCGACACAGACATTCTTGATGTCACCCATTGTTCCCCCTACATGGTTAAGACAGCTTGCTGTTATCTTAACGCTTAAATTCAGGGAACCTCACGCGGGGTAGCACGGTGTTGAGCACTCTGCGACGAATAGAGTTTTTAATGACACCCGTGCCATATGAAGCGTCATCTACCGCTCTTAGCGCTAAAGATCTGCCGGGGTCTAACCTTGTTGGTCTGAGCAGATGGTCTCGCACTGGCTCCCAGAGCATAGTTAATGCTATTACGCGCGCCATGCGTGATCTTGGGGTGAGTAATAAAACTATGAGACCTATCGGCCACCAGTCACGTCTTAAAAGGTGCCCCAACCAAAAACCGTCTGACCATAAAGATCTACCTGTGGCTTCGGCAACGACCGGCATAGACATTTCAGGGTCGAGGGTTTGTCTGTGTCTAATAAGTTCATAACCTGCGAAGGCGGCCGCAAGCAATGGTTTTTTGAATCCGATTGCGGCGATCATACCCAAACCGGTAAATGCTGGTTGTGCGGGTATCAGTCTTCTTGGGTGGCGGATCTCGAGGTCTGCAGCCGAGCCACCATACATTGCGCGGCGTCCTGCAAAGTCGCTCATGCTCTGCCTTACAGCGTGTTTGTTTTCTACATCAACCACGTATCGCACATGCCAGCCAGCTTTTTCCATGCGCCAAAACAGGTCAACGTCTTCACCAACTCGCAGCCCCGGCTCAAATGGTGGGTCTGTTACGGCTTCACGTCTCACTATTGCCGATGCGCTTGGGAGCCAGCCGACGGGGCTTCCATAAACCACGAGAGTTGGTAGCGGCCCCATATCAATTTCAGAGCGGGTCTCTTCATAGAGATCAATGACTGTGTTGTTTTCGTTTACTGTAACGTCGGGCCTTACTCGCGGCCCCACTGCACCAACGACCGGGTCGTCAAAGAGTGGCAGAAGCTTCTCAACCCAGTTTTGTTCGGCAACCGCATCAGAATCTATAAAAGCAACAAATGGGCTTTCACTTGCATCAAAACCGGTTGTTCTTGCGGCTCCAGGCCCACCGTTTTCTTGTCTAACTATCAACCTCGCACCATATTTTTTAGCTAACTTTTTGATTGCAGAGGCGTCGGGTTCACTCGAAGCGTCATCGACAACTGTGATGGGAAAGGGTGAACCTTTGAGAGATGTTAGGCAACGCTCAAGTGCTTGCGGGTCACCATAAACAGGCACAACAATGTGTGCGGTTTCGGCAGAGAATTCTCTTCCGGCGATCGGCAGCGGGTCGGCTAAACCGCGATCAAGCAAAAACCCTGCCGCTCGCTCTTCGTTTTTGGAGGAGGTTTTTAACCCTTCCCGCCCCGCCGCGTAAAGCTTATTTGCAAACTCGCGCACATTCCGGGGCAACAGCGTCACATTGTATGGTGAGCCACCGAAGGCTACTTTCCCTTCACGCAACGCAACCCCTGTGCTCCACGCGATCGGGTTAGATCTTGTGAACCTTAACGTTTCAGGTGACCTGGGGGGTGGGCTGGGAAATTGGGGTGGCCCGTATTCTTTCAAGTTTTCCCTTGTAGAACGTGCCGTATTTGTAAAACGCGCAATTTCTGTATAACGTGCAGTTTTGTTTTGTGCCTTGCTGGATCGCAAAATCCCCAATTTCCCTCCAGGTATTTAATTTCTGCTTAATTCTGCTTATTTCTTCGGCTTTGCCGGTTTTGCTGTTTCAGCTTTTACTGTTGCGGCTTTCGTTGCTTCGGTCTTTGCTGCTTCAGTTTTCGCTTTTACGGGTTTCGCTTTTGCTGTTTTTGCTGTTTTGGCTTTTTCCGTGCCAAGCGCCAGCTCGAAGCCTTCAGGTATGTGAAAGTCGTCTCTGCTTAGCTGAGATATTGATGAGTGGCCGAGCCCTAGAACTGCTGAATCTAGCCCCATGCGAAGCAGATCGAGCACGTTTTCAACTCCAGTCTGGCCGTTCGCTCCGAGGCCCCACAGATACGCCCTGCCAATCATGACAGCTCGCGCGCCAAGCGCTAGTGCTTTAGCTACGTCTCCGCCGCGACGCACACCACCGTCAAGCAGTACCTCAACCTGG
>DATJCC010000009.1:0-3772 GCA_035514995.1 Microbacteriaceae bacterium | reverse complement strand
CATTATGAAGCATCCACGCCACCATGATCAAAACCAGAGGCAAAGGAACAAACGATAAAAACGCTGTGCTGACCCCTGCAAACTTCAATATTGCTACAACTGAAAACGGGATAATTGGTATAGCTAAGAGACTCACTCTGTAGCGGGGATCTTTCAACCAGTAAATAATGGATCGAGCACCAATCGCTCCAGTTGGTGTTGCAGGCAAAACTTCGAACCATCCCAAACGCAATGTTGTAAAAGATGAATCATCAGGGCGAGGTACTGAGCGTAATTGTCGGATTAGAAGAGAAATCGTCACCCCAGACACCAATGCCAACATCATAACGCTCAAGCTAAGACCAAAGATCACTTCATAGGTATTACCATTTGAGATGTTTTGCAGTGTATAGAAGGGCAAACCAGCAGGTGTAAATTCTACAAAATTTACAAGTTCATTCAAGGCTTCAGCGTCTTCTGGCTTTGACACACTATTAAAAACATTAATTACGATGGGAGTTAAAACAGATAAGAGAACTACGGCAATCAGGTTGCGTAATTTTCTTTTACGATCAGTGTTAAAAAGAATTTCTGTCAAACTTGCAGAAAATCTAGTCGTAACGAGCATAAATGTCAAGGTCACTAAGACAACAATTATTGTTGCAGCGCTCACCGGCAAGGTTGCTTTTCTGAAATAAACCCATGCTGAGACCCAGGTTAAAGCCCCTAAGAAGGGCCAAGAAAAGATCGCAGAGATAAGAAAGCCAACAGCTACATTAGCGAGTGGCTTTGGAACACTCTGCAAAGATCTAGGGTCAAGATTCCATCTGGAAATAAAAAACGGTATAGCCACAATTAGAGAAACTGAGACTGATCCGACTAAGACGTCAAGTATATATAAATTCTCGAGGTTATCTGAGCTCAGAACTGTGGGAAGCCATGCTATAAAAATTGCGACAGTCGCACTAAAAAGAAGAACAGCTACGTGTTTAAAAAAAGTTTTAGGTTTCCCAGTGAGGAACGAAATTAGATACGTTATTCGGAATCGACTGAACCGTGCAACCAACTGATCCCCTTTCCAGTTTCTGATTCCCGGGTGAGGCTCTTGAAACGTTCCACAAGTGGGATCCCAGCTCTTACCTCATCAACAGTGCCCTGTGCCACCACGTCACCTTCAACTATGACAGCAACATGATCACAAACCCGTTCGATAAGTTCAAGGCTGTGACTAGACAAAATTACACTACCACCGCCAGCGACATACTGTTCAAGCATCTGCGTCACATTGCTTGCTGAGACGGGATCAATCGTTTCGTAAGGTTCATCAAGGATCAGAACTTTTGGTGAATGAATCATTGCACATGCTAGCGCAATTTTTTTCTGCATACCTGCAGAATACTCTTCAACGCGCCGGTTCAAAGCGCTCTCAAGTGCAAAAGCTTCGCCCAGGTCTTTTGAACGCTGGCGAATTTCATTTTGTTTTACCCCTTGTAAAACTCCAGCATAATAAAGAAGCTGGGCTCCCGTTAAACGACCGAATAAACGTAATCTGTCTGGAAGGGAACCGATGATGCGTTTAGCGGTCGGACCATCAGACCACACACTGACTTCACCAACAAGAACCCTACCGCTACTAGGTCTATTGAGACCGCTCATCATTGATAATGTTGTTGTTTTTCCGGCTCCGTTTGGCCCAACAATTCCTGTGAAAGAGCCCTCTTTTACCTTGATGTTAATGTTGTTGGCTGCGACCACTGTCCCGTATTTTTTAGTTAACCCTTGAGTCTCCATAATCACAGGATTATTTTGAATCGCTTTGGCCCGCTCTCTAGCTTTGACAATAGAAAGAGTAGGCACGCTTACAGAATTCTTGCGTGGTTCTTCCATATCGGTGGGCAGAGATACTGCATCAACATCAATTTCTTGTTCGGGCACACACCCAATCTATCAAACCTAAAGCCGCGCTAGGCACAGACTAGATGAGACTTTCTAAAACAACCTGTTTAACAAGCCTCTCACCGTCTCGCTGCAACTCTATATCAACTTCAGTACCACTTTCAAAGTATCGCACCATCGCTGAAACTGAAGTGCCGTCAGGGGTTGGTATACCGTTAACAGATACTATTACGTCTCCTGGCAAAATCCCAGCTTTGTCTGCTGCGCCTCCAGGAATGAGCTCCCTAACAAGGCCACCCCTAAATTGTGAAACATCATAGCTTCTGGAGTCTTCAACGGTAGCTCCTAGTAGTCCATGACTTACAGGGATCCCAGCAATAATGCTGTCCGCGACTCTGGTTGCTAACGCACTTGGTATTGCAAAGCCAAGACCGACGCTTCCCGCACGCTCTTCAGCTGTCCCAGTTGAAGCAATTGCAACATTGATACCTACCAGTTCTCCACGTTCATTTAAAAGCGCTCCCCCAGAGTTACCAGGATTAATATCTGCATCTGTTTGGATGACAGGAAGAGTGACCTGTCCTCCACCCGGGGCTGACTTTCTTCCAGGAACATCAAAATCAAAGTTCCATGGGTTTTGTTGCTCGCCCAAATCTTCATCTCCGGGTATTAACGCACTTCCGACAGCGATACCTCGATTAACAGAACTCACAACGCCACTGGTTAAAGTGTTACTCAAATTAAAGGGAGCACCAATCGCCACAGCAAGGTCTCCCACTGCGACTTCTTCAGAGTCCCCGATAGCTAGTGAAGGTAGGTTGTCTCCTGGCACCTTAATAACCGCGATATCAGCATAAGGTGCAGTCCCGATCACTTCAGCTGGCAAAATTGTTCCATCACTTAGAAAGACTCTTACTCGAGTTTGAGAGAATGGCACACCCGGGCTCGTTACAACGTGGGCGTTCGTAATAATGTAGCCGTCAGAAGTGTAAATCACTCCTGATCCGCTACCCTGACCATCCTGAGATGTCACTTCAACAGTCACGACGCTCTCTGTAGCCGCTTGTGCAATTGCTGAAACGGTCGTGTTTCGTTCTGAAGTTGAAATAACAGTTGGAGAAGAGTGCGATGTTGAGGTTTCAGTGGAACCTACGTTTACTGCAACTAACGATCCGGTTGCTCCTCCTATGAGGGCACCAACCAGCGCACCAACCGACAATCCAACCAATAGCCCGTTGCTTTTCCGATCAGGTTTAGCTGTTTGTACTTGCGCACTCTCATGCTCTTGCGATTGCAAATGAAAAGGTAATGACTCCTCAGGCTCTGTAGGTGTTGAAACAGAAATAGGAGTTGAAATAGAAGTTTCTGTAACACCTGTCGTGTCAGCCGTCTGATCGTCTTGCTCTGAAGATACATGATCTTGCATTAACTTTCCTTTCGTCAAGATCAACCTTGCCCATTAACCCTATGAAAAAGATGAATAGATACTTGAAAGCACCTTTGTATATAAATGCACAATTAGATATCTGGGCATATATCTGGTAGGTTATTACATGTGCCGCGGGGTGGAGCAGTTCGGTAGCTCGCCGGGCTCATAACCCGGAGGTCGTAGGTTCAAATCCTGCCCCCGCAACCAAGAGAATGGCTCCAGCATTGGGAAATATCCCGATCTGGAGCCATTCGTATTTCATTCAAATTAGCTGAACTACTCTTAAGACTACTCTTAAGAATTTGATGGCAGTCATCACTAAAACAGCACTCCTTGCGTTTTGGCGGCTATCGACCAAACAGCCGGGCGAAGACTTAACGTGCGCTCACGAGTGTTCCGCATGTACACACCTATCCCCCGCACAGCTCAAACTAATTTTCATGGCAAAGGTGCGCAAGCACCTGCGGC
>DATJCC010000008.1:0-3859 GCA_035514995.1 Microbacteriaceae bacterium | reverse complement strand
GGGTTTCACCCAGTTCAATCTTGCCGCCAGGAAATTCCCAGAAGCCGGGCAATGCCATATCTGGGCCACGTTTTGCTGCAAGAACAAGCCCATCCCGCACAATAATTGCACCAACCACGTTGATCTGCTTCTTCACGCCGTTGATTTTTTACTCCTTTATAAACTGTCGATATGTGTCGACTTTGACTCTACCGATTTTCGTTTTTGCTGATCCCTAACTATAGAAGCAGCTTACCCCCTTTTGAAACGGTTGGCCCCTGGACCGATTGTGCACGAGGCATAAAACAGCACCAACGAAAAAAATAGTAATACACATATCAACACAGTCGGTGCCGCTAATCTAATCGCAGAAAACTGCGATCCGAGCTTCATATTAGGTAGGGTTTTGCTCTCAAACACTGTAACGCTGTCGAACGGGTAATCATTAAAGGTCAAAGTGCGATCTTGAAAGCAACGTCAAATATAGTAATTAAATTAAGGTTAGTCTTTTACCAGCCCGACATTTAATGTCCATTTAATCATTGGTAGACAGCCTAAACTGCACCTGGAGTATGATAAAGGTATTCGTGCGGAATTCGTGAAATTCTTGTTCGTGTGAAAACGAAATCAGATTAATCACAATTATATTTACTGGTTACTGGTTACTGTTAGGGGGACTTATTGGCTGAATCAAACTTGAGTCAAGTGAGCGACCTTGACGAAATAGTTCAGTTAATAGACGAAAATTATTCTTCTAAAAATTATGAGGTCGTTGCTTCTCTTATAGAAGACAACCCCGCAGAAGCTTGGTATGGCATTCAACCGTCTCAGTTTATTGAGATAATCGGGACTGTAATCGATGCTGGTGCAGATCAAAACGGCGTTTTGCAAGGGATGTATAGCTTAATTGCTCCAGCATCTGCACAGGACAGCCAGCTGCAAAAGATCGACCCCAACATAAGTGATAAAGCAGCGCCCCCTGAAACCATGCTTCTTTTCGGAGAGTCACTTGCGTTACGGCTTAGCGGAAGGGCGGATCTAGCTCTTCAATCTCTAGATGAACTCGATAAGAGACCTAGCACAGTTCAACCATTTTTCAACACAAACACCGCTTTGGAGCTAATGATTTCTGTCCAGTCGGGCATCACTGCAATGCTCGCTGGAGAATTCAGAAGAGCGTTAGTTTATTTCACTCAAGCCCAGTTGCATGTTGCAGTGCCTACACTGAAGCTTTTAAACCGAGATGCTTACGTCAAAGCAGCCCTGGTTCAGGTGCTTTTCGATGATGCAGAGAAGGCCAGAATATCACTAAAGCATGCAGCATCAATCCCGCGCACATGCAGCTGGGCAGAAGCACTTATCGACGCGAATGTTACATGGGTTGAAGCGGCACTAGAGAAAGACCCAGACCGGGCTATTGAGACCTTCTTAAATGTACCGCTTAGTGATATCGGTGAATTGTGGCCTTACTACGCGCTCATTCTTCATCAAGTTCTATCACGTTCCGCGCGTTGGAAAGAGCTCGATGAGAGATTGACGACCCTCGAGAAGGTTCCTTTTCCAAAGGTTGATGGAGAAGGATTTACTGGGAGCGTATTTTCGATTATCAGGGCAGTAATGAGTCGCAGTAATGATGACGAAAAAGAAGTCAGGTGGCATCTAAAAAACGTAGATCAGAGTATTTTGCTCAGCCGCATCTTTATGGCGCAAATGGAGTTCGATGCTGGGCGTTACAAAAGTGCTGTTACGATAACCCGTGGCCTTGCAGAGAAAGTTAATGGCTTACGGCGGCTCGAGGTGTGGCGGTATGCAATTCTGGTCGAGAGTTATTTGAAGCTTGAGAACACTGCTGCAGCGATCGAGTGTTTGAATGCTGTTCTAGAGCTTTCTGGGAGTATAAGAGAAGATGACCTACAGTTTTTTAGTCTTGATGCTCACGATTTTGCGCGTGAGCACGTCGAAGGTTGGTTTTTGGGTGATGTAAGTGATGTAGCACGCCAACCCGGAAATCGCTCAAACTCGAGTACACAGCTGACAGACCGTGAGCGAGAAATACTCAGATATCTTGCTAAAGGTGAATCACGTCAAGAGATTGCTGATCAGCTTTATATTTCTGTCAACACTTTAAAGTCACACCTCCGCAAAATATATACCAAATTCGAAGTTTCCAGCCGTGACGAGGCTGTCATTCGTGCTGAGCGCGAAGGTTTGCTGTAAATAGTTACTGCTTTTTGCTCTCTCCTTCTAAATAAATCGCTAGTTTTTCTCCTTCAATATCTAGATTTGGGAGGAACCTGCCAAGCCAGCGCGGAGTCCACCAAGCTGCGCGCCCGAGCACACTCATGAGGGCAGGCACAAGCGTCATTCGCACCAAGAAGGCGTCGATTAAAATACCCACCGCGAGCGCAAGGCCGAACTGTTTCACCATGCTGTCGTCGCTGAAGATAAACCCGGCAAACACTGAAACCATGATTACGGCGGCAGCGACGACCACTCGGCTGGCTTGCTCAAATCCGTGCACAACAGCATCTTTTCCTTCGTGCCCGCGAACGTGTGCTTCGCGCATCGAGCTGACGAGGAACATTTCATAGTCCATCGCCAGCCCATAAAGGATCCCGGTGACCATGATAGGCAGGAAGCTTAAAATGGGGCCGGCCGTATCGAATCCGACTATTTCTTTGAGCCAACCCCACTGAAAAATTGCGGTCATGATTCCAAAGGTGGAACCGATGGTTAGTAAGAAACCTACCGTTGCCTTTATTGGGATCAGGATAGATCTAAAAACAATCAATAAGACCAGTAGGGAGAGCACAACAATTATGGTTATGTATAGGGGTAAGACTGTTGCTAGTTTTTCTGAAATATCAAGGTTGACTGCTGTCAGCCCGGTTATTCCTGTGCTTGTGCCTTCGATTCCGGTTAAATCCCCCGTGTCATTGCGTAGTTCTGCAACTAGTGCTTTTGTGGAGGGTGCGTCGGATCCTGCAATCGGAATAACTGAGAATAGTGCGAGACTTTCGTCAGGGGAGACCCCCATCGGTCTGACGGTTTCAACGTTATCACCAGCCGCGAGTGATTCGGCGATTGCAGGTAGTTGTGAAGGGTCAAAGGTTTCTTTTTGTGGAGCGTGCACTACAGAAATTAGCGGAGCGTTGTAACCCGCACCAAAACTTTGGGCAACGGCATCGGCAGCTTGACGCTCAGTTGTGTCGAGATTTGCTGTAGCGCCGCTTGGCATGCCGAGACTCATTTGTGTCATTGGTATAGCGGCGACACTGAGAAGAGCGACAACCCCGACGATTACCACCCACCGACCTTTCACGACTGCCGTTACAAATCGGCGCGCAAATCCGTGTCTTTGGGTGTGGTCGCCTCGAGTCTGTTTGTTACGAGCCCGTTTGCTTAAAATACGTTCACCCACAATCCCTAGTAAAGAGGGGAGAAGCGTGAGCGCGATAAGCACCGCGAGTAGAACGGTTGCGGCTGCGACGAGAGCCATTGTTGTTAGAAAAGAAATGTCGATAAGTATCAAACCGACAAGTGCGATGATCACAATTATCCCGGCGAAGGTGACAGCACCACCGGCTGTTCCAAGTGCGCGGCCAGTAGCTTCTTTAGCTGAAAGTCCTTCCCGTAGAATTAAGTGGCGCTGCCTGTTGACAATGAAGAGCGCGTAATCGAGACCCACAGCTAGTCCGATCATTAACGCTAAAACAGGGGTGGCGCTTGTGAGCTCTACTGTTTGCGAAAGAGCGAAAGCCCCACCCAGCCCTATAGCGACTCCCAAAACGCCGGTGATGAGCGGAAGTCCGGCCGCACGAAGGGACCCAAGCGTCAGAAACAATACAAGGGCTGCCACCACTAATCCGAGGGCTTCGTG
>DATJCC010000007.1:0-4532 GCA_035514995.1 Microbacteriaceae bacterium | reverse complement strand
GGCGCTTGAGATGGCTGCCTGGCAATCAGGTGGGCGACTAGACGGCGCTATCCATCACTCAGATCACGGTTCGAATTACATGGCGACCGTGTACACCAGCCGGGTTGAAGAACTAGGCGCTACACCATCGACTGGGAATGTTGGCGATAGTTTTGACAACGCGATGGCCGAGGCAGTGAACGGGCTATACAAGACCGAGTTGATCAGGATGCGAGGCCCGTGGAAAACCGTAGAAGAGGTAGAACTTGCGACGCTTGAGTGGGTGTGGTGGTGGAACAACGAGCGGCTCCATGGAGAGCTTGATATGCAAACACCGGTCGAGGTTGAACAAACATATTATGCTGAGTTAGAGAAGCTTCCGGCACTAATCTAGTGACGGTAAAAACAGTGTGATGTCTCAGGAGATGGGTAACAAAAGTGCCTCAAGACATAGGTGACACTTCTTGACTCAAGACATCGGTAACGTTCCAGGCGGAGGCGCCTGTTGGGGGCCTCTGGGCCTACCGTTACCAACATAAGTGGTACCGGGTGCTGGGGGCCAGGGATGCTCAATAACAAGTTCGCCTGTGCTCACATTATAGAAAGCGATTGAACTCTTTTCGTTAATGATCGTGACTAATGTTCCCGCCAGGTAGCTACCTATCTGGTATTTGATCCCTTGCACTTTCACTCCGCCATCTGCAGCTACCCTGCGTGTGTTTTCTGGCAACAGTGCCCCCTTTGCCGCAATCGGTGAATCAGACGCAGATGCTGGAATAAGAGGTCTTGGAGGTTCTGCTACGGGGGTTGCATTCCAAGCTTCTTTTGGTGTGACACGACCAGGGAGCGCTTGATGGGGCCGCTTGGTGTTGTAAATCAAATCGAACTCATCAACCATTCTTTGCAGTTGCTCAATAGAATCTGCTAATGGTTGTTTATCTAAATACCTGAACAGAGTCTGGTGGAAGCGCTCATTTTTTCCTTGTGTTGTTGGTTTGTATGGTTTTCCTGTAATTGCCTCTACGCCTAGCCGGGTGACATAATCTACGAGCAGGCCTTTCATTCCTCGACGTGAAGGGTTTAAAGCAACCCCATTGTCGGTGAGTAAACGTTGCGGCACACCCCAAGCTGCTATTCCTTTTGCTACAACATAAATTGCAGCATCTGATGTTTCACCAGAGGCTGCGTGAGAGGCTATAGCAAGACGCGAGTGATCATCAATTATTTGGAAGATAACACATTTGCGGCCGCGGGTAAGAACATATTCGGTAGCATCAAGTTGCCAGCACGCGTTTGGTGCCGGGTACACAAACCTGCGATATGAGGCACGGGGACGTTTCTTGGGTTCGACCCGAGCTACTCCTGCATCACGAAACATACGCGCTAACGAGGCCGTTGATGGTGCTTTTAGCCCCAGAGTTTTCATTTTGTCATGAACGCTGATCGGTCCGTGATCCAGGCCTGATTGCTCAAGCGTTGCACGCACTTGCAATGCTTGTTCTTTCGCTTCGTCGCTAATTTGTGTTGGAGAGGTTTTAGGGCGGCGTGATCTTGGTGCGAGTATTGCTGCAGGACCATCAGTTTTAGCGCGGGCGCGTAACACATAAAATGTTTTCCGTGAAATGTTGTGTTCTATACAGAATGTTGTGACAGCACCGCGGGGCGCATAATCAGGCCATTGAGAGATTGCTAGACGAACTCGGGGGTCTACAGGTTTATTTTTGTTCACCCTTAAATAAAAACAGTAAGAGTGTCACCACTAATAACTCGATTATCGTCACCGATGTCCTGATACAGAACTGTCACCAAAGTCCTGAGACATAACATCCTTGATGAAAGGTCGGAACAAAAGCCAGTACGAATCATAGAGCGTGAAAACTCTAGGATGATCTGGAAGCCTTACGGTTTACCCGACATCTTAAACCTAGATGGCTCATCTTTTCATGACACAAAGACAACTAACCGCTGGAATATTCCAGAAAAAATAACCGTATCAACAGCTATCACTGGCGCTTTTTTCACTAAGAAGCAAAACAAAAACCAGCCAATCACTCCAGACGAGATCTATGAATCCGCTGTTCAATCGGTAGAAGCCGGGGCCAGCACCATACACATTCACGTGCGTGACGATGACGGTTACAATGTGCTCTCACCTGAGCGTTTTAAAGAAGTCATCGTTCCGCTGAAACAGGCCTACCCAGACCTCGTGGTTGATGGATGCTTGGTGCCAGCATTGGCGGGCGAGTGGGACAAAATGTTGGAGGTGCTCGACCTGGGTCTTCTTGACGCTGCTCCAGTTAACGCAACAGCAACATATATCGGGGATTCTCTCTTTGCTAAACCAGCCCCGGTGTTGATGCAAAAAACACGCGAAATTGTTTCGAGAGGCATCAAACCAGAAATCGCAGTCTACACAGACGCAGACGTTGCAATCGCAGAACGCTTCTTGATTGACAGTGGTCTAGTAGATCTACCAGCGATTTGGTTAGTATTACCAGGTTTACCCGGGGGCAGCCCGATAAGAAACGCACGCGAAATGATCGAATCTATCACAAGAATCACAGGTCTGATCCGTGAGGTTGACCCGCAAGGAAAAATAATTATTTCGGCTGCAGGGCAAGCACCAACCTACGTTACAACTCAAGCGGCGCTAATGGGGCTAAACGTTAGAGTTGGTATGGAAGACACCTACTACAAGTGGCCAAATAGCAAGGAGCTTCTCAGCTCAAACTCAGAAGCAACAAAATTTGCTATCGACATTGCAAAGCTCTTAAACATTTCTGTAGCTACTCCAAAAGAAGCTCGTGAGATGCTTGGCTTGTAATATAAAAAATTAGACACACGACTTGTGGCACGGGTAACCGTAGAACGCGTGCCACAATCACATTCAAGTCAAAAAATTAGATTTGTGCAGGGCTCATCTACGCTGGGATATGCCCTTGCCACAACAATATTATTAATCTGGAAGCTGGCTTCATGGAATTTCTATCTTTAAGAATCGACGAAGAGACCGACACTAAACGGAAAGTCATCTTGATTGCGATTGAAGCCTTCCAAGAATACGGTTATGGCGGCGCAAGTCTTAAAATGATCGCTAAAAGGGCCGGAATATCAGCCCCGGCTCTTTACTGGCACTTTGCGTCAAAGGAAGATCTGTTTGCGGAAGCTCTTTCGAGCATGCTTTTAGAGTTGCTGAATTACGTGTATTCGAACACAAAATCAGAAGACCCAGAAACCAAGCTAAGAGAGTTCGTGCGCGCCCATGTTTATTGGCAGCTAACGAGGCAGGAAATCTCAGGAGCTTATGCCGGCTTAATGTCGATAGAAACTCAGCTCCACAAGCTTTCAGAGACCCATCAACATAATTTAACGCAGCCTCAACGCGAATACCGTGATTTTTTGTGCGACATCATAGAAGCTGGAGCTCAGCAAGGTCGTTTTCAGCCGACAAACATCAAAATGACCGCATATGCAATTTTGGCCATGTGTGACCGTGTGCATTCCTGGTACAAACACGGAGGAGAGCTGAGCGTTGAAGATGTGTGTGATGCTTACGAAGAGTATGCTCTGAAGCTTTGCTATAAATTTATGTCAGATGACGCGAGTAACGACTTAGAAAATGATGCATTGGTTTCAAAAAAGTAGTTCAGCCAAGCAAGCTGAGGTTTTTGCCACTGATCATTCCTTCGGATTAAACTGACTTCGCTCAATTTGCAACGAGATTTGCTCTTCGAGATAGCTCGCAAATGGTACTGCTGTCTCATGGGTAACGTCAGGGTTCCAACGTACTTTAAAAACGCCGTCGTGAAGCAATAAAGCGCTCGATGATGGTAGCTCTGCTCCAGCTTCTAGATGAACAAGCGGGGAATTGAAAAACAGTACTTCTCCTTCTGGGAAGCCGCTTTGAAAAGCTGCCTTTGTGTATTCACGGCGACGTTCACGTTCGTTTGACACGTGACCTGGATAACCGGGAGGGACAGCGCGAGTGGTTTCACCAACACAGTACAGTTCAGCGTCAGGCGAAATGAGAAACACGCCCAACCGCCAAGCTTTTGAAATCTCTACAAACTGTGCTTTTTTTGTGAAAAAGAAACGCTTCTTTGCCGGAACAAAATCTGCAACACGTGCCGGCATAATGCTTGCTTGTACAAGGCGGTTTGCCGCGTTTTTGAGTTGAGGTTTTATATGCTCAACATCTTCTTGCCTTAACTTCATATCGGCTCTAATATTACAGCTTAAAAAACAACTCAAGGCTTAAAGCTTTGGTTGAAACCACCCTTGCTGGGGCTGGGGCAGAAGCGTATATTGAAATTTACACCAACTTTTCAACAAACTCGATGATGAGATGAGGTAGAGAAAATGGGTAGGTTAGAAAACAAAGTCGCTTTCATTACTGGAGCGGCAAGAAGTCAAGGTCGCTCACACGCCATTCGTATGGCAGAAGAAGGAGCCGACATAATTGCGGTCGACATCTGTGAAGCGGTTGAAGGTATGGATAGATATTATCCCGGCGCTACAGAAGAAGACCTTAAAGAAACGGTTGCGGCTGTAGA
>DATJCC010000006.1:0-5329 GCA_035514995.1 Microbacteriaceae bacterium | reverse complement strand
GCTGGCATGAGAACCAACGGGCTTAAAGCCGCTCGCATAATAAAACCAAAAACGAGCCACATTATGCTGATCGTGATGAAGGTAGCTCCTACTATGGTCACCAAGATGCTCGCAGTAAATTCATTAAAAATAATTGCCAATGCGCCAACGGCTATCAACAAGACACCCAACATGCGTGCAGAAATTGATGCGTTGAACTGCATTAGAGATGCGATACCGCTCGATACAAGTGCTACACCAAAAATTAAAGACAGTACCCAACTGGCAGTTATAAATGGCCAAAAAAGCAGAGCTATTCCGGCAAAAAGTAAGAGCACACCAGCAAACAGGGTTGTCCACCAAGGTTTCGACTGAATGCGTGAACGTACTTCCATGGTGCTCCTCCTATCAGCTATGCATTAAATATAACTGTTTAATTTGCTACAACTACCCTTGTAATTCTTCCATCCTGTCATATGAAGATGCTGGGATAAGCTAAATAAGTGTTCTAAACTCGAAGCATGCAAACAACATCTTTAAACGAGTTGGTGGAAGAACACTCAGCAAAGGCGCAGGAAGTTTCATCCGGCAGGAGCGCGGTAACAATTTTTGGCGGTCGTGAGCATAGGTTGCGACAAACCCTGATAGCAATTCGTGAAGGTAAAAGCCTCGGAGAGCATGCAAGCCCCGGCGAAGCCACACTGCAGGTGCTTACTGGCAAACTATTGCTTCGTAGTGAATCGGGCCACTGTGAAGTTAGTGCGGGGGAGTTGGCGCCAATTCCTGAAGAAGTGCATGCCGTCGATGCTTTAGAAGACGTTGTGTTTCTCTTAACAGTTTCAAAGTCGCAAAGACACAAAGACTGAAAACGTTAAAGTCGCAAAGAGCAGATAATAATAAGTTATGCCTGACGGCGTATTGCCAGACGGGTGAAGCGAGGTAACTTGGGCCTGAAAATGCTGTGCGTTTTTTGAGAGCTCGAATTTAATCATTGCACTAAGCATTCACAATAATCTATAATAATGAATTGACTAGATAGTTATTGTGATCCTCTAGACAGTTACATCGTTATCTAGAAAGATATCCAATTATCAGATACCCAGTTATCAGATACACAGTTATAAGGAGTAGCAATGGCTGACCCTCGCCTTGATATCGAGACCCGTGATGCAGTGCAAATCTGGACATTGAACCATCCAGAAACTGGCAACGCTATCACTGACCAAAAGTTTATTGAGAGTTTTGAAGCTGCTGTTGACGCCGCCAATGCTAATCTCGAAGTGCGTGCCATAGTTTTGACAGGTGCCGGAAAAATCTTTTCATCTGGCGGGAACGTTAAAGAGATGGCTGACAAAGAGGGCATGTTTGGGGGAGACCCGAGACAGATGCGGCAGTCTTATACCAACGGAATTCAGCGCATCCCTCGTGCGATTGCTCGGCTTGAGGTTCCTCTCATCGGTGCGATAAATGGTGCGGCTGTTGGGGCGGGCAACGATCTTGCGGTTATGTGTGACATGCGGGTGGCTTCAGAGCGGGCATCTTTTGCTGAAAGTTTTGTGCAGGTTGGTATTATTCCTGGTGATGGTGGATCCTGGTTTCTCCCGCAAGTGATTGGCTACGAAAAAGCTGCGTGGATGAGTTTCACCGGTGATCGAATTGATGCCCAGAAAGCGTTTGATTGGGGTTTAGTCGGAGAGGTTGTGCCGCACGAAGAGCTCATGGATAAAGCTCTGGAACTTGCAGCTCGGGTGACAAAGAACCCTTCTCATGCGTTACGCATGGCGAAGAGGCTCCTGCACGAATCACGCACGGCTTCTCTTGACGCTCTCTTAGCAATGGCTGCAGCGATGCAACCGCTTGCGCATCTTGATCCAGAGCACGAACAGCGTATCGAGAGGTGGAAGACCAAATGAGCAAAGTGACAAGTTTAGTACCGCCAGTATCGCTCCCAGACAAAGACCTAAGTGGGCTTCGTCAAGAAGTGCGCGAGTTTCTTAATCAACAGCGCGAAGCAGGGAATTTTAAACCGTATGCTGACACCTGGTTATCACGCTGGGACGAAGATTTCTCAAAAGCACTAGCTGCTAAAGGCTGGTTGGGGATGACACTCCCTAAAGAATATGGAGGTCATGGGCTTTCTTTCAACGAACGCTTCGTAGTAAGCGAAGAGCTTCTCGCGCAGGGTGCGCCTGTAGCAGCGCACTGGATAGCCGACCGACAGATTATTCCAAATCTCTTGCGCTACGGCACTCCTGAGCAGAAAGATAAATATCTACCGGCCATCGCACGTGGTGAAAGCTATTTTGGGATTGGGATGAGCGAGCCCGACTCCGGCTCAGACCTTGCCAGTGTGCGCACTAAAGCCACAAAGGTAGATGGTGGTTGGTCGATTACAGGTACAAAGGTTTGGACCTCAGGCGGTCACAAAGCGCATGCATTCATTGTTTTGGCGCGGTCTGCTCCGCAAGACACAACCAATAGGCATGCGGGCTTAAGCCAGTATCTTGTTGAATTTGCGCAAGAAGGTGTTGAAGTGCGACCCATCGTATCGATGAACGGGGAGCACCATTTCAACGAAATATTTCTAACCGATGTTTTTGTGCCAGACAACATGGTTGTCGGTGAGATTGGCGAAGGCTGGCAACAGGTTAATTCGGAGCTTAGTTTCGAGCGAAGCGGCCCTGAGCGGGTGCTTTCAACTTTTCCACTGCTTGCGGCAACCATCGACGAAATTAATGCGGGTCGGCTGGCCTCAAGCTCAAACTTGGGCAGACTGATTGCCAGAGTTACGGCGCTTCGCAACATGTCTGCCGCGATCGCAGACGCCCTACAGCACGGTAAACCGGCAGACGTGGCGGCAGCCGTCTCAAAGGTTATGGGAACAACAACTGAGGGCGACATTGCTGACGAAATCGACCTGCTTGTAGGAGATGAGTCTGGGGTGAGCGATGAGTTTCGTGAACTGTTGAACTGGTCTATTGACCAACGGCCGGGCTTTACTATACGCGGCGGAACTAATGAGATTTTGCGTGGAGTAGTTGCGCGCGGATTGGGGCTTCGATAATGAAAAACCTACAGATCGACACAGATCTACAAGAAATGTTTGATTCTTTTCTCGCAGAATATAGCGAGCGCGGAGCTGGCGAGTCTGGAACTCTCGATAAAGAGCTCTGGTCTCAGCTTGAAGAGCTGGGGCTGTTGCGTCTAACCGGGAGCGAAGATAAAGCGGGAAGCGGCGCGACTTGGGCTGAAGCTCAAGCTCTGATAACGTCCCTCGCCAAACATGGTGTGCGTGCGCCCTATGCAGAGCATGATTTGCTCGCAGGTTGGTTGGTTGACGAGCTGGGCCTAGAATCTGGAAGCGTCATGACTGTCGGCGAAATAGAAGGCTCAGAAGCGCGGCGTGTGCCTTGGGCTAGTGCTGCTGACCGCATCATACTGATCTGGCGATCGGGCGAGGAATATCTTGCGCAGAGCTTTGCGCCAGCAGAGCTAGAAATTGTTAACGGTTCAAACAATATTGGTGAGCCCCGTGATACGGTGCGTGTAAACGATTCAGCGATAAACGGTGTCTCGGTAGCTGAAGAGATTGTAAAGCAGTTGCGCCTGAAGCAGGCTATGGTGCGGGCGATCCAGGTTAGTGCTGCACTAGAGCGAGCGCTCGAAGTCACCATTGACCATGTCACTGCTAGAAACCAGTTCGGTAGACCGCTCGCTAAATTTCAAGCAGTTCAGCATCTAGTTTCAGATATTGCTGGTGAAAGCGCGCTAGCACAGGCCGCCAAAGACACTGCTCTGCTCGAAGCCATTAATTCTGACTGGAGCGGCGAGAACCTAGAGTTTTTGGTTGCGGTTGCACGTTCAAATGTTGGCCATTCGGCTTCAGTCGTGGTGCGTAATGCTCACCAGGCACACGGGGCGATCGGTACAACGATTGAACATGAGCTTCACAAATCAACTCGAGCAGCTTTAGCGTGGCGAGGGGAGTATGGATCAGTGGCTTCATGGGATGCTCTAGTCATGGACCGCTCTCGCGCAGCCGGAAGTGATGGTCTCTGGAACCTTATAGCTAGCTAACGGAGTATTAAAAACTTCGCCAGACGACGGGCCACTCTAAAGCTTCAGGGTGACGCCTTTCTAGATAGACCAGGTATTCATGAATGTGGTCGAGCATTGCCTGTTCGGCCGCATCTTCATCACCCGCTATTATCGCATCATGCACTCGTTCGTGCGCCTCGAGAATGGCCTCTCGACGAACCCTAGAGTAGTCGACACCGATTGAACTGCCGTCAAGAAGATCTAGTAGGGCATTAATGATATTTGCAAGTAAAATGTTTCCTGACGCCTGCGCGATGACATGATGAAAAACTTTATTCATTTCGAGGAAGGTTGGAAGATCTGCAAGTTTTTCACGCATTACCGTAACGCTTTGGGTTAGGCGCTCTGTGAGATCTGGGGTAATTCTTTTAGCCGCTAACCGGGCAAGAATTGGTTCGAGACCTTCACGCGACTCAGCAATAGAGCGGTAGGGGGCTTTTTCAAACTGTAACATTAGTGTGAGCGCGATTTCGAGGCTCTGGCTGTCTGGTTTTTGTACAATTGGGCCCCCGCCTGGGCCCGGCTTAAGCTTTATAACCCCCTGCAGTTCTAGGAATCGTAAAGCTTCGCGGAGCGTTCCCCTGCTGACTCCGTATTGTGACAGCATGGAGTGCTCTGGTGGTAAACGGTCCCCTGGCACATTTCCCATTCGATTGATATCGGCGACAATGCGCTGTGCGATTACAATTGCAGTCTTGGGTGGTCTGCTCGGGGAGGGTGCATGAATCGTCATGTATTCATAGTAATCATATTCAGAGATCTTTGAGGCGCTAGACTATAGGTGTGACTGAAAGTTCTTCAATTTACGCCCAATCCGGTGTCGACACACAAGCTGGCGATCTTGCCGTTGAACTAATGAAGTCGGCAGTAGCCCGCACTCACGGCCCCGAAGTAATTGGCGGGGTGGGCGGCTTCGCCGGTCTTTTTGACGCATCTGCTCTGCTCAACTATAAACGACCGCTCTTAGCTACTTCAACCGACGGTGTTGGAACCAAAGTAGCGATCGCTCAAGCTCTAGACAAACACGACACAATCGGGCAAGACCTGGTAGCGATGGTTGTTGACGACATTATTGTCGTCGGCGCCAAACCGTTGGTGATGACCGACTATATTGCGTGCGGCAAACTTGTGCCCGAGCGCATAGCAGAAATAGTTGCGGGAATAGCGCGCGCTTGTGAAGCTACTGGGACGGCTCTTGTTGGTGGCGAGACCGCAGAACACCCCGGTCTTTTGGGACCTAATGATTACGATG
>DATJCC010000005.1:0-14577 GCA_035514995.1 Microbacteriaceae bacterium | reverse complement strand
ATGTCAAGCCTTGGTAAGGTTCTTCGCGTTGCATCGAATTAATCCGCATGCTCCGCCGCTTGTGCGGGCCCCCGTCAATTCCTTTGAGTTTTAGCCTTGCGGCCGTACTCCCCAGGCGGGGAACTTAATGCGTTAGCTACGACACAGAACCCGTGGAACAGGCCCTACATCTAGTTCCCAACGTTTACGGCATGGACTACCAGGGTATCTAATCCTGTTCGCTCCCCATGCTTTCGCTCCTCAGCGTCAGTAGCGGCCCAGAGATCTGCCTTCGCCATCGGTGTTCCTCCTGATATCTGCGCATTCCACCGCTACACCAGGAATTCCAATCTCCCCTACCGCACTCTAGCCTGCCCGTACCCACTGCACGCCCGAGGTTGAGCCTCAGGATTTCACAGCAGACGCGACAAACCGCCTACGAGCTCTTTACGCCCAATAATTCCGGACAACGCTTGCACCCTACGTATTACCGCGGCTGCTGGCACGTAGTTAGCCGGTGCTTTTTCTGCGGGTACCGTCACTTTCGCTTCTTCCCCACTAAAAGAGGTTTACAACCCGAAGGCATTCATCCCTCACGCGGCGTTGCTGCATCAGGCTTTCGCCCATTGTGCAATATTCCCCACTGCTGCCTCCCGTAGGAGTCTGGGCCGTGTCTCAGTCCCAGTGTGGCCGGTCACCCTCTCAGGCCGGCTACCCGTCGTCGCCTTGGTGAGCCACTACCTCACCAACAAGCTGATAGGCCGCGAGTCCATCCAAAACCGATAAATCTTTCCACCAACGAAGATGCCCCCGAAGGTCGTATCCAGTATTAGACGCCGTTTCCAGCGCTTATCCTGAAGTTAAGGGAAGGTTACTCACGTGTTACTCACCCGTTCGCCACTCATCCACCCCAGCAAGCTGGAGCTTCAGCGTTCGACTTGCATGTGTTAAGCACGCCGCCAGCGTTCGTCCTGAGCCAGGATCAAACTCTCCGTAAAAAAATGGTGCAACACCCAACCCCGGAAAAAGAGGAAAAAGTGTCACGAGTTCGACCTGACAAACAAAAACTAGCTTAAAAATATAATCCAGAATTGTTCATCCAAAAAAAGAATCACTCCATAAAAAACGGAGGATTACAACAAATTGGCATTTGACAATTGTGTGCACACTATTGAGTTCTCAAGGACCAGGCGTCCGCACCCCCTAATCTCAATTTCTTGAGCCTCGCGGGGCAACCTTTCTAACTTACCACAACGTTGCTTTGCTTGCAAATCTATTTTTTAAATTTATTGCAATTCTTTTTATTTTCACACAAAAAGAACCCAACCGGTTATGGCCGGGGCTCTACGATCTGTTGTAGAAGATGACAAGATGAAACTTTAGCACTGCTTTTTTCAAAAACCAAATCGAATAAAAATTCAGCGCTAAAGCTTGTTTAGCAACTAAGTTTTATCGCTCTACACTGATGGCAGCAAGGGTGCGTTTTCCGCGGCGCAACACAGCGAAGGAACCGTGCAGTAACTGCTCACTGCCAAGCTCAGCATCTTGCTCAGTGACCTGTTCATTATTAACATAAACGCCACCTTGTGCAATCGCGCGTCGCGCTTCACCTAGGCTTTTAGCCAATTCTGCCTGCACAAGCAGTTGGGCTATCGAGGCCCCAGCTGTGGCTTTTGCTGTTGGCAATTCACTTAAAGCGCCCTCGAGCGTTGCCGCATCAAGCTCACCGAGCTCACCCTTGCCGAAAAGGGCTTCGGCAGCAGCAACTTGCGCTTGCGCCACACTTGGACCGTGCACGAGAGTAGTCACCTCTAACGCAAGCCTGCGCTGAGCTGAACGCTTAAACGGCTCTTCGGCGACTTGCTTTTCGTATTCTTCTATCTCAGAGCGCTTGAGAAATGTGAAAACTTTTAATCGCGCAATGACATCAGCATCGTCAGTGTTAATCCAAAATTGATAAAAAGTGTATGGTGAACACATTTCAGGGTCGAGCCAAATTGCGTTCCCTTCGCTCTTACCAAATTTTGTTCCATCAGAGTTTGTGATTAATGGTGTTCCTATCGCATGCGCGCTATTGCCTGTGACTTTGCGAATCAGGTCAGTTCCACTTGTCAAATTTCCCCACTGGTCGCTACCACCGGTTTGCAAAACGCATCCAAGGCTCTTATGTAGCTCCAAGAAATCGTATCCCTGTAAAATTTGGTAGCTGAACTCTGTATAGCTGATGCCTTCTTCAGAGGCAAGCCTCGCAGCCACAGCATCTTTTTTGAGCATACTGCCGACACGAAAGTGTTTACCGATTTCACGAAGAAAATCTATAGCTGAGAGTTCTGCGGTCCAATCAAGGTTATTAACTATTCTTACAGCGTTTTCCCCTTCGCCAGACAAGAACCTCCGCACCTGACCCTGAAGCTTCTCAACCCAAGCGACAACCGTTTCACGATCATTCAGAGTTCGTTCTGCGGTGGGCCGAGGATCGCCTATTAAACCTGTTGAACCTCCAACAAGCCCTAGCGGCTTATGCCCCTTAAGCTGTATTCTGCGAAGCAACAATAACTGCACAAGGTTGCCTAAGTGCAAACTAGGAGCGGTGGGGTCAAAACCGCAATAATAAGTGAATGCCGGGCCCTCTAAAAGATCTTTTAAAGCATCGGTATCTGTCGATACATGCACTAGACCCCGCCAGATGAGCTCATCCCAGAGAGTAGGGAAGCTTTCGTCTAGCTCTTGAGTTGCAAAAATTTCATTACGGTTACTGTTTTCAGACACGATGACTATAGTACCCGGTGGAGGTTTGAATCTAGCTCAAACTTTTAAGTTTGCTAGGCCTATACCTTTACCTTGAAATTGAATGGGCTAACTGTTCATCGGTTGAACGGAGAATCGTCGCAGCTCTGTCTAAAAATTCTGACATTCCTTCTAAACCACCAACGGTCTGCCTTGCACCCAAAGTAAATTGCTCATACGACGCGCTGAATGCCGCTGAAGCATTTGTCGTTGTAAACCCGTTTGAAACCAGTTCTGTCACGGCCGCACGCAGTTCAGCAAGTTTTGATTCTAACTCGCTTTGACCGGCGCGGAGTCTCACTGCCACAGTATTCATCTGGTCATAAGTAACATTTAAGTTTGACATATGTTTTTATTCTCCGTTTATTCTCTCTGTTTTCATTTTGTAATCTGTATTTAGTTGCGGTCTGTATTAAAAAATTTAACATCTAGCGATTGACTTTGATCTCTATTGGGTTGCACCTGTGGAGAACTTTAGGAGGCTCGAATTGAGGGCAACTGCACCAGTTGCAAATGACCGGACTGCACATAAACGCATCTACCATCTGGAAAATCTGAAACATGAAATTTCGGAAATTTTGTTTTAAAAATCAGCTCTCCATCATGCATCTCCGGAGAAACTGCTAACCCTGTGCGAGCTGATTTAAGAACACCCATAACCCCAAAGTTGGTGTGCATGTTGTTTGCTTCGTCTTGCACAATTAAAGAACAGTCACCGTTCTTCGCACATGCCGCAAGGCGCATCAACGTGTCTTCTGTTAACGCCGATATGTAATCAGAAACCCCCTCGATGAAGATGGTCGCACCTGAAAGAGTTTCTTTGTTCTTCAATATTTCTTCAATAAATCTTGCTGCTTCAGGTAGGTTCTGCAACACTACATCCCAGTGAAAACTCGTGCTTAAACTCGATTTATTCCTAGTTAAAAGAATGAACTTGTTCACCGCTCCAGAAGCTTTTAAGGACATCGCCAGCCCCAGCAGGATTGATCTGTGCTCGCGCATGGAAGGCACTGCAACAAGAAACACTCCTGATGTATCAAAGCCAACTGGAGTTAGGGTGTCTCCGCTTATACCTAGAGTGGCTTGCTCTTCGATTCGCGTAGGAAGATCATCAAATGAAACCTCAGCTGGCATAGCTTGTATAGGCTTAGCCTGCAGAATGTTTTCATTTTCAAGTCTTGCCGCAAAGCTTTCAATTGCTTCGGCTTGTAGCGACATGCTACCTTTTCCTGACGCCACCGCGGTCTGCACCTCGAGACCGTTCACTACGGCCCTTCCAGGCGCGGACTCACTACCTATAAAACCTTTGGGAATTCCAAACGCATAGTATCCGTCATCTTCAGCCAAACGAAGCACCACCCTACTTTGAACATTTTCTTGAAGATCACGAGGAAAAGATCGGTGTGAATCAGAAGAGAGAGCACAGTGAATCCCGAGTGTTCTCCCCTCCGCTAAAACTTGTTTGAAGATTTCATACGTTTCTGCACGACCCGCCACAGCCTCATATTCACTTCTGAACCGTGGCAAATCGTCTATGAGAATCAGCAATCGAGCTTCTGCTTTGAACTGTGTGAGTTTTCTATATTGCGTGATCGAAGATGCATTAGCTTGTGAATATTCATGACGCCTTCTGATGAGCTCATGCTTGATAGTAATAAAGAGACGCTGCACACGGTCACCGTGCAACCCGTCAATGACAGCTCCAACGTGTGGCAGGCACTCCAGCATTGATAAACTGCCAGACCCAGAATCTAGCCCATAAACGTGCACAGGATCATCTTCATGATTCAACCCAGCCGCAACACCTAAAGTGCGCAGCATTGCGCTCTTGCCCGATCCACTAGCGCCAAAAACAGCTATATGTCCCTCCTCATCGGGCTTAAAAGCAGCTACCCTTTGTTCTTGTTGCGCAGGGTTATCTTGTACGCCAAATACCAGGGCCGCACCTTCTAATCGCGGCAGGTGCATCAAATCGTATTCCTTAGCCAGCTCATCAAGCCACGGCCTTCTTGGCTCATCAATTCCGAGTTTTTTTGCGGCGTCACAAAAATTATTGACTAAAAGCTGCAGATCAGTTAACTGCCAACCTGAAGGATGCAGTGTGTTGCTTTGGGGCGCATTTTTTATAGGCACTTCACCAGAAAAATTAAAGACCTCTATATTAACTTTTGAATTTCTTGAAGCGTCCGCTGACCGGCCACCAACAAACGCGGTTTGAAAAACATTTAGGTTGCTGTGGCTGAATCTAACAGCCGCACGACCAGGAAATGCTCCGTCAAAGCGGGCAGCAAGCCTGTCTCCGACAACGTCGATGCTGTCGAAATCGTCTGCCACTCGTAGAGCTACTCTTAGGTTGGTGTTTGCTCGTAAATTATCGTTTATTACCCCACTGGGTCTTTGAGTTGCTAAAACCAAATGTATGCCTAAAGATCTGCCTCGCTGAGCAATATCAATAACACCATCAACGAATTGCGGAACATCGGCAACAAGAGCGGCAAATTCATCAATTACGATGATGAGAGCGGGCGGTGTCTCAGGGTCTAGTCCGTTCTCCAGATCTGTAATATCTTTAACTTTTTTACGGGCAAACAGCTTTTCCCTATAAATTAGTTCCGCTTTGAGACTCACCAGTGCTCTATTGACTAGATGTGGATCCAAGTCTGTCACAATGCCTACACTGTGCGGAAGCCTTGTGCACTCCGCAAAAGCTGCTCCTCCCTTGTAATCGACAAACAGAAAAGTTACCCTTTGTGGGCTGTATTCGGCGGCTAAAGCGATTACCCAGGTCTGCAAAAACTCACTCTTTCCTGAACCTGTAGTTCCTCCAATGAGTGCGTGTGGCCCGTGAGTTCTTAAATCAATTTGCATCGCTCCGGATGATGTTTGACCGACTGTAGCTCGAAGTTTTGGCCCCGCACCTGCTTGATAGTTTCTGCTCTTTAAAATCGACCCATTTTGGTTCCACCGATCAACGACAAAGAAAGGGTCGGTTGCTAAGTCACGATCCAACAGGTCTAATAGATTTATTTTTTCTGGAGTTTCAGATGCGCTGTCTTGCTGTGATCCGCTATCAATGTAAGCCGCAAGCCGACGACAAAAAATATCGAAGGAATCACTGTCAAACCTTTCTATCACCACATTTTCTGTTGCGGTCCCATTGCTTGCGTCACTAATTACAGCCTGACCGTTTTCTAATACCCGAACAAAAATTTGACAAGTACTCGGAATGGAGTCTCTGTCATCGCAAATCCAAACAGGATAAATACCCCTATCAGCAGATTCTTCTAGCAGGTTGATGAGACGAGCTTTATTTATGGGAGCATCTTCACTAATGAAGACAAAAACAGCTGGAGTCAGGTAGTCAACCGAAACCCTCTGTAAACATAGCTCCTCTAAAAACCTCAACACCTGCTCAGCGCTATCGCGACAGTCTGCGAGCGCTGAACCGCCAAACAGTTTCTCTGCTGCCCTTACGTGAGGTAGCCATTTCATCGCTCCCAAAGCGTTCTGTCGGCTTGCGCTTAACACAGCACAAAAAATAGCGTTCCGCGGCGATACTGCTCCGGCGATTTGTGCGATTAAAGCCCTTATATATGCTTCGGTTGACCCTTTGGCACCAAAAATTCCTACTGTGTGAGATTTTTTAAGGTCTTGAATTATAGGTGCAGAGTTAAGATATTCAAATTTTTGTTTGAGTTCTTTGACCGCTGCAACGGCTCCTTGGCTAGCTTCATAATCTTCTGGGATGCCCTCTAGTGTGATAGATGATCTCACCTCACCAGTTCCTAGCCTGATAGGTAGAAAGGAGTCATGCACAGGGCAAAACTGCCATATTTTTGGGCTGTCATAAGTATCGTAAGAAGTGGCTGTGCCCTCGTAAAGCAGTGACTTAAAAAAGTCACTCGCCGATGGGTTCTGCGCAAAACGCGACCGAATCTCTTTGTCTTGTTCGTTTGCTAAATGTCGACTTTGCCGATCGAGAGTTTGCATAAATTTTTGTTGTTGAGATTTTTCTTTTTTGTTTAGTGCAAATTTGTGGGTCACCCAGGTGCTAAGCATCATCAGTGGTGATAGAGCAACAAAAGTGATGGATAGAGCAGATTTTGTTATTGCGTATAGCGCAATACCGGTAACGATAGGAATGAAAAGAGCCAGCCAAGGAAAAGGCTGTGCGGCAGTTTCTTGAGGTGACCTACCAATTTTGACCGTCACTCCTTCGTATTTTGGATACATGTGGGGTCCCGGGGTATAACTTATTGCTGTAATCATTGATTTTTTAAACTCTGCTGTTTCTTTAGCGTCTGCTGTTTCTTTAGCGTCTGCCGTGTTTAAGAAACTCGCACCCACCACTGTGTTACCCAGTTTTACTTTCAATCCAGTCTGAAGTTCAACACTTTGCCTAGGCCCGTTTGGGTTGGCATCACCATGAATTATGATTCCGTTTGCTGAGTTGAGATCAAAGATTTCTATTCTCTCCAACCCCACCTGCAACCGTGCATGGCGTTTAGAAACCATAGGATCATTAATTTTTATGCCGTTTGTGCTGTCCCTGCCGATATTTGTTGAACCGACAGGAAGAATATGTTTTCGTCCTTGTAAGGGTCCGTTAAAAAATTCAAAATACGCTACCTTTTCTGTATCACTGTTGTCTTTTTCAATCAGTTTGATTTCAATTCCTGAAGCCAAATTTAAATCAGATAGCCGCTGATCAGGGTTTAATATTTCAGGTTTTGTGTGTTGCAGCGCGGGTATTATCTGTAGCGTCACATTTGCATTTTGAAGTGTCAGATTATCTTTATCTATCGATAAAAGGCTTTGTGCAAGCTCCGCCACTTTACAATCAGGGTCTGCTGTGACTCTTAAATCAAGGTGTGAGTCATCGCATTTTATTAATCTGAGCCTGAGCTTTATCATTAGACCCCATAACCGGTAATTTAACCGTTTGTATCGGACCCAGCGTTATAGAATCATTTATTTTTTTGGTTTATGTTTTTGTTTTCGTTTTCGTTTAAACGAACGCACTGAGACCTTTGCTTTTAGTCTGAACCAAAAGCTTAGCTTCGTCGTTGATTCGTCTATGGCGCTTTCCACAAGTTGCCAATATTGCTCAGCGCGGGTGTCGCTAGTTGGAACACCAGAAAATTCGGCCATATCAGCTAAAACAGCTAACTGTGCAGGTGTCGAACCTGCATCTCGATAGGAGTTTGCTATTTCTAGCCTTGTCTTGTTAACGGGAATATGCTGGCCACCGTCGACTTCTCTATCTACATATTCCGACCAACCGCCGATTATGCGGGTCAGTGGGTCTCGTGCTGTTTTACGCTTCTTACGTCTTAAAGACTTGATGGCGAGAATTATTATTATCGGACTCAAAAATAACAATAATGCTGTGATGCTGACACCAACTTTGACCAGAATCTCCCACAACCATTCAAAGTTACCCGCATTTTCTGTTGGCTCCTCAGAAGTGTTGGTTTCAACTCCTGGAGTTGGATCTGCCGGTGGAACATAACCGACTTTCTCTTTAACAACCTCAGTTTGGTTTTGCGGGTCACTAACCTCAGCGGTGCCCAGAGTTGGGGGATTCTGCCACTGAGGCGTGACATCGAGAGCTGCCCAATCTTGTGTTTGCGAATCTTGAACTTCGATCCAGA
Organism: Microbacteriaceae bacterium; assembly: GCA_035514995.1. Classification (GTDB taxonomy): domain Bacteria; phylum Actinomycetota; class Actinomycetes; order Actinomycetales; family Microbacteriaceae; genus Leucobacter_A. The sequence continues at coordinate 6,157 of DATJCC010000005.1, read as the reverse complement.
CAGACAAGCTGCTCCCATCACAAACACCTTCATCGCAGTGGTAAGGAGTGGTCGCGTCAATAGGGTCTAAAAGCACCCCAAAGACGACCCTCACATCAAAACCTAAATGGTCGGCTATTAGCATTGCAGCAACAGCGAACTGTTCATCATCACCAGTGGCGGCGACTAAATTCTTATTAGAAGGTTCACTAGATACATTTTGAAGCTCTGATTCACGCTTTAAAAGATCTGAAAAGAGCTGATCTATCCGTTCTGTAGAGTGACCTGAACGGCTAGATTGAAACTGGTAGTCATTAAGTTGTTGCACCCACAATGGTGTTTCATCGCTTGGTAGCATAAAGTCATGGCTTAAAAACCCTCTCTCTCGCAATCTTTCAAGAAGTTCAATAAGCGCTTCTGCACCAGCTCCCACCTCCTGGGATTTGATCCATTCTTTAAGTGAATCCGGCACTATTTCAGTAGCAAACCGTGATGATTCTCGGGCGGGTGTGAAGCCCCGTAAATCAGGTTGCTCTTCGTTGATGTAATTATCATTTGTTGTCAGCAGATAGGTCATATCTTGTCTTGCTGAAACTTCTGCAAGTTGCACACCAGTGCCGGATTCAGCATGATAATAGAAATTATCGGCAAGGGAGTGTGCGTTTTGGCCCTGGAAAATAATCGCTTCAGGTACTCCAAAAATGGGCGTCCAAACTTCTTGCCAACTCTTTATTTCAACTTTTATGTCAGACAAACAACTTTTACATGTAGAAACTGTCGCGGGAACTCGTTTAAAAATATCTTGTGTAACACCATCAACAGTTCCTTTATTAATCTCCTTTTTAGACGTTACAGTCAAAGTGTTTCCGTCATAGTTTTGCATAACAGCCAGTCGCACTCTGTTTATTTCGGCAGGCGCCGCAATTTCAAAGATAGTTTCGTCAAACCACTCATCAGACAGAAACTTTCGATAGTGCACTAAAGGACTGATTTCTGCGTTAACTCTCTCAGTAGGGTCTGCAGCAGTTCGCAAAACATCGCGTGTGGCATCCGCAATCATACTGGGAGACACCAAAGCCGAAACAAGAAAAGCTACCGTTAACATAAGCGTTCCAATTATTGCTTTTTGTTTAGAAGCGGCAGATGTGTAAGTTTTGTTTAGCCCTAAAACGTTTTGTTGTCGCGTTAAGCGATCCCGTAAAAGTAGAAAGACTACGGTAACAAAAAAAGCAAGCAAACCTAAAAACAATTGCAAGCTGAAACTGCCAAAAAGCATGGTGATAGAGCTAGAACCAAAACTTATTCCAAATAATAGGATCCCCCAAGCAAGAGGTATCGCTAGTAGCAAACGTTTAGATTCTGACCATAAAAGGATCAATGACTGTGGCACCAGTGCCAGAGTCACAAACACAACAGGAGTGAGAACAGCCTGATAAGTTCCCAGAGGCAAATCTAGAGTTATTAACTGTTTCCACACAGCAACTGGCGCTAAAACTACTTGCAATATCAAAGGTAATGAATTGGCGGGATCAGAGTATACATTTGGGATGGCAAATAGAACGGCTACAACAAGGTAAGACACGAGTAGTGTAGCTAAGTAGACAGAAAAACGGATATTGAATTTTATCTTTAAGAAAGCCACTGCGTTCGCCACGATTAATGAAATCCCAGCTACTACAAAAAACCATAGATGCTGATAAATATTCCAGACAGCTATGAAACCGATAATGGCTATTGTATTGATAGCTGTCGCGTCAGCGATTTTTATGCGCAAGCTTGTAGCTCCATCATCCACAACATTTCACCCCCTAAGCTCTCCGGATAAGCAAATGCGTTAAGTCTTCTAAAATACCGATTGAAATAACATCGAGCTTGCCAAGTTTTTTATGCCCTGGGGTCTCTTCTGCCGCGCTCACTATTGTTAGCACTGCTGTATCTGGTCTGAACGAATTTGATGATGCTCTTATCTCGGTCGGGTTTATTGCAGAACCGGTCACGATAACAACTATCGAAGCCTGCTGAAAAATTCTCGATGCGTATTCAGCGCAGTCTTGCAGTGATGAAAACTCTGCATTTTGAGCTATTCTAGAAAACCCGTTGAGAAGAGCCTCATTTGTCGAGGCGTCAATTTCAGTGAAAATCTTTGTTTTTTTGTCATTAGTACGCTCGCTGGGATAGATCATGTTGATGTTGCGACCATCTTTTAAGCCGCGCAAAGCGAATGAAGCGGCGGCACTGACAGCCAACTCAAATTCTTCTTCGTCCCGATATTGGCCAATTCTTGTATCTAAAACAATCAGCATTTGCGAGCGGGTTGTTTCTTCATACTGTCTCACCATAAGTGCGCCCGTTTTGGCAGTGGACTTCCAGTGTACGTGTCTTCTTAGATCTCCAGCGCGGTAATCACGGATCGCATAAAAAGACAGATCATCACTAACAATATTCTTTGATGCGTAGCCTTCTAAGTCTCTAACCAACCCCGTGTTTACTGAAGGCAATGCTGCTGTCACAGGGTGCACAAAAACGGTGTGTCTTTTGTTCCATGACCATTCGCGTTTAAAAATCATTAGCGGGTCACTGCGCACGATCCGTGCTGGACCAATTTGCAGAACGCTGCGCGGTTGCCCGGGTATAACCACATTTTCTTTATGGGAACTTCCGCGGCTGAGCGTTTTAACATCTAGTGAAAACAGCCTGTTACCAACCGGGAGGTCAAGAGTGACGGGTAAAGCAGACTTTTTTGAAGTGTTATTCACCTCAATTTGGGCAGGTATTTCTCTTCCGGCCACGGTTTTTTTATCAGTAATTTTGAAATCTACTGTATGTGGTAGCGATCCAAATAAAAAAGGCAGAGCCAAAAGAATTAAAACTAAAGCTGTCACTCCTGCAACGACAAGTTCGATCCATCCCAGCAACAGCCCAAAGAGAAGACCTGTGACAAAGAAAAGCGTTAATATTTTGCCAATTGCTGTTGTTTTTTCTAGTAGCCAGCCTGTATTCAAGCGGATTTTAGACAACAATCTAGACAGCATTAGGATTAATCTTCAGACGTCGGCGGTGGAGTATCGAGCAGAATTTGGGCTATTATCGCGCTCGCCTGCACTCCTTCGAATTCGGCTTCTGGATTAAGAATTAACCGGTGTGCTAACACCACTTCAGCAAGAGTTTTCACATCATCAGGAGTTACGTAACTTCGCCCGTGACTGATTGCCCAAGTCTTGGCAGCGCGGGTGAGGGCAACAGCGGCCCTAACACTTACTCCAAGGCTCACCTGCGGAGCAATGCGTGTCGCTTCAACTATGCGAGTGATGTAATCGAGTATCAGCGGATCAAGATGCACCTGTTTTGAGAGCTCAGAAAGCATAATCACACCCTGTGGCGAGATCATCGCTTTAACCTCTTTAGGCTGCGAACCAGAGCCTTCCAAGATTTTTATTGTTGATGCCCGGTCAGGGTAGCCGAGTGATGTTTTTAGCATAAAACGGTCAAGCTGCGCCTCGGGTAAAATGTAGGTGCCCGCTTGCTCTACTGGGTTTTGTGTTGCAACTACCAAAAAAGGAGTGGCAACTTCGTGTGTCACTCCGTCAACGGTCACCTGTTGCTCTTCCATAACTTCGAGAAGCGCTGATTGAGTTTTCGGACTCGCGCGGTTGATTTCATCTGCAAGAACTACGTTTGCAAAAATTGGTCCTCTGTGAAATTCGAACTCGTTTTTTCGTTGATCAAAAACAGTGATCCCTGTGACGTCGCTTGGTAAAAGATCTGGTGTAAATTGGATCCGCGAGCTTGTGCCTTGAACGGACTTGGCTATTGCACGTGCCAAAGATGTTTTGCCGGTTCCAGGAACATCTTCTAAAAGGAGGTGCCCTTCAGAAATCATTGCGGTGAATGCCAGCCTGATCACGTGCCTTTTACCAAGAACCACTTGTTCAACATTTTGCACGAGGCTTTCAAAGGCTTCTTGAAACCAGGTTGTCTGTTCCCCCGTTAACGCGGTCATTAAGATTCCTTTCTTATCGTTATGTTAGTGATTTTTAAATGTTACTGTTGACACATCTGGGAGATGTCACAGGTTCTAATCGACCATTTTTATCAAAGACTTTTAACCAAGTTTCTATTCCGTCAGTTTCTTCTTCGATCAGCAAGATTCCTTCGGGGTCAACTGTTTCAACAGTTGTGGCTAGTTCAGCAAGACAAAAACCGTTTGCGTCAGCTGTATCGTTAAACCATACTGTTGGCGCATATGCTGGCCCGGTTGGGTTGAGCGACACTGCACCTGAGCAAGCGTTTAAGTCTGAGACTAAGCAAGCCATTGCTGTTATTGGGCGTGGATCCTCACCCGGTGTAAATAGTGCAGAAAAGTCTTGGGAGGAACCCTGTGGCGTCGTGAACATTAAGACAAATCCGTCTTGAACGTTAACCGAGTGTGTGATCGGTCCCCAAGAAGTTTTGCCGTCTTCAAGAGTTACTGCATTTGAGCCCACTGTATAGGTGTCTCCAGTGGGTTCTGGAATCTGCACAGAGACAGTTTGGCTCCAGTTAGACACCCCAAACTTTTTATCGTTTAAATAGTGTTCGGCACAAACTTTGAGTGTTGCTGGCGTGTCAATTGCAATTTCAAAAAAATGTTCAAATTGGTTGCCCGTTAAATCGCTACTAGGCACACATGCAACGGTCCCTTCAGCAAAACCTATTTTTACATTTTGGGTTCCATTTTTTTCGATCATGCCGGAGATTGAAACTCCAACCGGGTCAAAACTCGTTGTATGTGTAGCCGAAATCACTGGTTTTCCGATTCCATGCGCTCCTCGGATTATGAGTTTTTTAGTCTCTGCTCCTCCGGCCACACTGCTCGGGGGCACTCTGTATACGGTTTCAGGAGTTACCTCTAGGTCTGTAGGGAAGTTAGAACCAACGTTAAACTCAAAAACTTCTGCAGCGTTATGAACTTCGAAGCTTGTAGTCCTCCCCCCTCCAACGGTCGTAACAACTAATTTTGCGGTAGAGGGGTCTATTCCGTTTATGCTCAAGCGCACATAGTTCCCGGCGCCGTCGCTACTCGGTAAAGGTTCAAAAAAACCATCGATTGGTGCATCTGGGCTACGGTAAGCCCAAGCTGTTATTGACACACCATTTCGTGACTGTCCGACTTCATTTACTGCGTAAGCGGTAAATGAAGTTTGCTCGCCCACTGCTAAACCTTCGATGACGCAATCACCCGTTGCAGAGCAAGAATAGCTTTCGCCTGTATCACTTTTTATCACATACCCGGTGATTTGAGGATGGGAGGGACCGCCGGAAGCCGCAAAGAGGTTTACAGAACTTTTTCCATACCTGACCCATTCAAGTCGTTGCGGGTCAGCGGGCAAACCTCTAAGGTCCAAAATTATGTTTCCTTGACGTTCACCTGTTGACAGTCTTCCTTGTGCGTCAGAAACAACAAAACTGCTTCGACAATCTGCCACACCACTTGCGTCAGAGCTCCAAGTTGCACGAACCGTACTGTTGTCTTGCACTGCAAATTTTACATCATTGCATGTTTGAGAATTAGAGACAGATTTAAGCGTAAGAGGAGTGCCCGGTAGTGGATTTACCTCACCTTTTACACCGGTTACAGGAATCAAACAGCTGTTCACTCCTGCAGATTGAGAGCAGACAGCAGTAACAGTGCCACCTTTAGGAAGCGTTTTTGGTGATGGGCCAACAGTTAAACGAAGAAGAGAAGGCTTTTCATTTGAACGATCTAAAAATGAAACTGTTACCGTTTCCTCTCTTCCCTGTCTAGCATCGTCTTTTGCTGTGATCGTCAGCCTATTCTTGTTAGAACTTACAATAAATTGATTACCTTTATACGAGCTTGCTAGCTGGGGCGCGGACTGTTTTTTGCCGCCCGGCCAAACAATCATCTGATCTAGATTGAAGTTTTGTGAGTCACCTGGGCTGATCGTTAAATTAGCATGCCGAAGTTCTGGCTGTGGGTCTGCTGCAACGATTTTAATTTTAATGTTTAGATGGGTGTACCATTCTTGGCTTTTTAGCTTTACTGGCACAACACAGTTGTCATGCCAGGGTGACCCAGCACCCGCCTCATACCGGATTTTAGTTCCCGAAACATGAGAACACACTCCTTGCGGCCGTATACCTGTCGACCTAACCCCTGAATTCAAAACCTCAAGAG
>DATJCC010000004.1:0-5887 GCA_035514995.1 Microbacteriaceae bacterium | reverse complement strand
AAAAAACCACTTCCATTTGAGGTGTGGGCACTAGTTGCAGGAGGCTTTACTATAGCTTTGGGCTATGGGGTTGTCGCTCCAGTTCTGCCGCAGTTTGCTAAAGAGTTCGGGGTAACGAACTTTCAAGCCACGGCTGTTATCAGCTCCTTTGCTTTAATGCGCTTGGTGTTCGCCCCAGTTTCGGGGCTGATAGTTAATAAGCTCGGCGAACGAACCACCTATGTGACGGGTCTGGCGATTGTCGCCGTCATGACAGGGGTGGCAGTTTTTGTCACCGACTATTGGCAACTCCTAGCTTCACGCGCGATCGCAGGAACTGGGTCGACAATGTTTACGATCGCTGCAACGGCTCTAATGATAAAAGTTATGCCACCATCAGAGCGGGGCAGGGTATCAAGCATAAACTCGGCAAGTTTTTTGCTCGGCAACCTACTTGGTCCAGTTCTAGGGGCACTAGTTGCGGGGTTCGGTTTGCGCGCGCCATTCGTTGTTTACTTTTTTGCTCTTATGGGGGCGGCACTCGTGGTTTGGTTTGCCCTGCGCAACTCCACTTTCGCCGCAAGAAATATCGGGCCTCAGCCATCAGACCCACAGACCTTCAAGGAAGCGCTGAATTTTAAACAATACAGGGGTGTCTTAATCTCTACGTTTGCTTTTGGTTGGGCCTCTTTTGGAGTGAGAGTTTCTGCAGTGCCGTTATTCGTTTCTGCAGTGCTACTTGGCTCTGAAAGCCAAGCGGGCTGGGTTTTAGCTGCTTATGCCGCGGGTAACGCCGCTTTAGTGCTTCCTTCTGGCGTTTGGAACGACAAGTTCGGTCGGAAACCTCTTTTAGTTTTGGGGCTCGCGACAGTATCGGTAGGTTTTTTGATTTTACCTTTTACCACTAATGTGTTGCTCGCAATGGGCGCTATGGTAATTGCTGGAATCGGGTCAGCGTTCACGAATCCAGCTCAGCAGGCAACGATTGCAGACGTTGTAGGTAAGCGCTCAGGTGGAAGCGTAGTTGCTGCAACTCAGATGACAGCAGACTTCGGAGCAATACTTGGTCCTCTGGTTGCTGGGTTGCTAATTGACGGCGTTGGCTTTACAAGCGCATTCATCGTGACTGCGATTCTGTTAGGTTTAGCGTCAGTAGTGTGGATTTTCATTCCAGACTCAAGACAACTTGTAGATTCACTAACTGAACACCATAAAACTACTCAAGGTGTTGAGGTTGTGTCAGCGGTTGAGCCGGTAGCAACTGGACCGGTTGAGGTTGTCTCGTCAGACGAGAATGAAGATAAAGAAGACGGAACCGACAAAAATTGAATTTGTAAATCGCCTGTTATTCATCAAAAGAGTTGACGAGTGAGAGCGCTGCACGATCTATATAATCTCGAAACGCAGTATCTGCCATTGGTGGAAGAGCTGCTACGTCTAAAGCGTTGTGCATGTGGAAGAGCCAACGTTCTCGAGCTTTGTGGTTTATGCGGTAGGGCTGATGGCGCATCCGCAATCTTGGGTGGCCTCTCGTGTCGGAGTAGGTGGTTGGCCCACCCCAATATTGTTCTAAGAAAGTGCGTAAACGCCATTTTGCGCCCTCCCAATCCTCTGCGGGATACATTGGAGCTAGCAGTTCATCGGTTTTTACACCCTCATAAAACACCTCAACTATTTTTTCGAATGTCGAAGTGCCACCAATCTGACTCCAAATTGTGTCAGGTAGCTGTGTTGCGGGGCTCTTGGATTGATCTGTCATAAACTCTTTCTTTACTATTACAGTACAAGAGATGACAGTTTAAGTCTTGTGGATCATCTCTTGTTGTTTATGCTCTGTTGCTTGTCTTCTGTTGCTTAAGCACTGTTTGTTAATACTCTAAGCATTGTTGTGTTAATACTCTAAGCACTGTTGTATTAATACTCTCATTGATTTCTAACACTCAAGAGCTCCGCAAAACTAAGATCCACTTGCATCAAACGTCTGCGCCTCGAGAGCTCGATCTACATCGGCAAGGTTTTCAATCATATATCTGCGTAGTGCTGAAGATGCGTCAACGTTTTCAGCCAACCATCTCGCTGTAGCTGAGCGGAGTTTTTCATTAACTAGAATCATTGGATAAAAACCGTCAATGATTTCTTCGCTAATTGCAAAGCTTCTTGTTTCCCAGATCTCTTCTAATTCCAAGAAAAACAAGTCAATGTATGGTTCTAGCAGTGAGTGATCTCGCACCCGCATAAACCCTAAAGCTGCATGTCGAATTAATAGGTTTGAGGGCCCCGCTGTAGCAACCATTTCATTCCATATTTCTGCTTTCGATTCGGGCGTGCCAATTGCGGCTTTCGCGTGAGCTGCTGACTGCTGCCCGGTGGCGGTGAAATCTGTCGCTAAGGTTCTCTCAATAAGATCTGCATCTGCAATTCCATTGGCAGTAAGCGCGATTAGTAGCTCCCAGCCAAGATCTTTATCAATGTCTAAGCCATCAAGCGTAATTTTTTCATCGAGAAGATCTTCAACGATTGCGGCATGCTCTGGCGCTTGTGCGAGAGCAGCAAATGTTTTTAAAAATTGAAACTGTGCGTCAGACCCTGCCTTAGCTTCTTGCGCCAAACCCCACAGAGTTAATGCAATACGGTCTATCGCTTGATCACGTTTCTTGGGTGCTGAATAGAGTTTTGCGGCTGTAGTTAATTGATTAAGCAGTGTGCGCATCATGGTCGAGTTTGTTTCAGCTGAAATGTTGTTTAAAACCAAATCGATGAACTCACCGGCACGTACCTGGGCATCGCGTGTCGCATCCCACATAGCTCCCCAAACTAGTGCTCGCGCTAATGGATCACTAATATCACGCAATCTAGTTGTAACAGTTTTTAGTGACCTGTCATCAAAACGCAGCTTTGCGTAACTTAAATCTCCATCATTTAGAAGGATTAAATCTGGCTGTTTAACTCCGACAAGATCTGGCACGAAGGTTTCAGCTCCGTTTATATCTAATTCTATTCTTTTGACCAGTTCAAGCTTGTCATTGTTACTAAACTCGTACAGCCCAACTGCGATGCGGTGCGGGCGTAGAGTTGGATAATCTTTGTTGGCCGACTGCAAAATAGAAAATGATGTGAAGTTACCCTCCGAGTCAGTTTCGAACGTTGGAGTGAGAGTGTTCACCCCTGCGGTCTCAAGCCACAATTTGCTCCATTCACCAAGCTCACGACCGCTTGTGTTTTCTAACTCTGAGAGCAGATCAGTTAGCTCAGTGTTACCGTATGCATGTTTAACAAAATAATTGTGCACACCTCGCATAAAATCTTTTTGCCCGACCCAAGCAACAAGCTGTTTTAGTACTGAAGCACCCTTAGCGTAGGTAATGCCATCAAAGTTGACCATTACATCATCGAGGTCGTTTATCTCGGCAACAATTGGATGGGTGGATGGTAATTGGTCTTGACGGTAAGCCCAAGTTTTTTCACTTGCGACAAAAGTTGACCAAGCATCCTTCCACTCTGTAACTTCTGCCGTGGCTAAGATCGACATGTATTCTGCAAAAGATTCATTAAGCCACAGATCGTTCCACCAGCGCATAGTTACAAGGTCACCAAACCACATGTGGGCTAGTTCGTGCAAAATCGTGACAACGCGACGTTCGCGCATCGCATCGGTAACTTTGCTCCGAAAAACGTATGCTTCTGTAAAAGTTACAGCGCCTATGTTTTCCATGGCTCCCGCATTGTATTCTGGAACGAACAGTTGATCATATTTTTCGAAGGGGTAGGGGTAATTGAATTCTTCGCCAAAAAATTTGAAACCCTGCCTGGTTTTTTCAAAAATATATTCGGCGTCGAGGTGAGGTGCGAGAGATTCGCGGCAAAAAACTCCTAAGGGGATGACGCGACCGTCAGTGTTGGTGAGTTCAGACCTCACTTCGTGGTAGGGACCAGCAATTAATGCGGTGATATAGCTTGACATGATAGGTGTAGGCGTAAACTCCCATGTTGCGATTTCTTCACCATCTTTTAGCCCCTGCATCGTAGGTGTGGGCGTTGGTTGCACGCTGACAACCTTCCACCGAGCGGGGGCTGTTACTGTGAATTGGAAAGTTGCCTTTAAATCTGGTTGTTCGAATACCGGAAACATTCGTCTCGCGTCAGGCACTTCAAACTGCGAGTACAAATAAACTTCACCGTCAGCTGGGTCTACGAAACGGTGTAGTCCTTCTCCCGTATTCATATAGCGTTGTTCTGAAGAGATTTGCAAAACATTTTTTGCTGCGAGACCTTGAAGATCAATTCGTGAATCTTTAAAAATGGTTTGCGCGTCGAGGTCGAGCCCGTTTAAAGAGATCGAAAAGACACGTTCTGCAATCAAATCAACAAAAGTGCTTGAACCAGGTTTAGCATCAAAATAAATTTCGGTATCGACTAAAAAGGTATCTGGTCCACTCGTAAGATCGATCGATACTTTATATGAATGTGTGTCGATAGTTGCTCGACGCTGGATGGCTTCGTCACGGGTTAAATTTTCTCCAGGCACAACGCTCCTAAGATGTGGTTAATGAAAACGGTTGATATGTTTTAAGCCTATTCCACAAAGTCACTATCTGCTGATCACCATCTGCTGATCACTATCTTCTGTTTGGAGCGTGAAGAAGTAAAACATAATGCTTAGCTAAACTAGTGTGTATGAATATCGATAGTGAGTTAAGTAGCAGTGTTGAAAAAGTTGAGTTTTGGTTTGATCCGGTTTGCCCATGGACATGGATCACCAGCCGTTGGATGGCTGAAGTCAATGAAACTAAAGATCTTAACGTGACTTGGCAACCCTTTAGCTTGAAGGTTCTCAACGGAGATAACGATGCCGGAGACTTCAAAGTATGGCACGAAAACGGCCATAAACTTGGAATGCTTTTAATGGCGATCAAAGAAAAGTTTGGAAACGACACAGTAGCAGCTGTTTATACTGAGCTTGGCCAGAAGATTCATCTCGAAAAACGTGAAGATATAAACGAAATTATTTCTGAGTCCTTGCAAACAGTTGGACTGGATGCTGAGATTGTTGAAATCAGTAATAGCGACGAATACGATAAAGCGCTTCGTGAGAGTACCCAGCGCGGGCTAGATCTTGTTGGTCCGGGCGTAGGTGTGCCCATCATAGCAATTGACGAAAAGGCGTTTTTTGGTCCCGTTGTGAGCCCCGCTCCGAAAGGAAAAGACGCTTTGAAACTCTGGCAGGCAGTCTACCTATCTATAACTACACCAGGTTTCTCAGAACTTAAGAGGGGTCGCTCCGGCGGTTTGAACTTCGACTAATCACCCTCACTACCTTAAAGTTTAGAAAGAAAAGTAGATGCGCTTACATATTGCAACAGATCATGCAGGATTAGAGTTTAGTCAGACACTGCAGAAACATTTAAACGCTCAAGGGTATGAGGTTATAGATCACGGGCCGCAGGAGTACGATGCGCTCGATGATTATCCTTCTTTTTGTATTAATGCCGCCCAGGCAGTTGCTTTAGACGAACGCAAAGGTGTGCAGAGTTTCGGTATAGTTTTCGGTGGTTCTGGAAACGGAGAACAGATGGCGGCAAACAAAGTTGCTGGTGTTAGGGCTGCGCTTGTTTGGAACGAATCTACGGCGGAGCTCGCTCGGGAACACAATGATGCGAACGTTATCGCGATTGGTGCGAGACAACACGACGAAGCCACTATGTTGCGACTTGTAGAAATATTTTTAGAAACACCTTTTTCAAACGAAGAACGCCATAAGCGTCGTATTGCACAACTGGGTGAGTATGAAAAAACAGGCAAGATAGTAGGTAAAGAGGTGGATCCCTTCGATGCCTGAAGGTCACTCAGTACACCGTATAGCTCGTCAATTTAGCCAAAACTTTTTAGGTACTTCTCCGGAGGTTACAAG
>DATJCC010000003.1:0-8174 GCA_035514995.1 Microbacteriaceae bacterium | reverse complement strand
CAGAGCTTCTTGCTGATTCGTCATCAGCGGATGCATCAAGGAGCTGGGGTTCGTGCAGCTCGGGGTCGTGCAGCTCGATCGGCACATCAGGACCATATTCCGCCAAAAGCACATCTTCGACGAGTCCAAGCTCATCACCAGCGCGTTCAAGCAGAGCAGACAACGAAAGTTTACGCTCATACGTTTTAAGTTCTACCGTGTGAGAAGTCTCAGTGAGTTTTGCTAATCTGCTGCGAATCTCAGCTTCTTCGGAGCGCAATAAAACCAGCTCTTGGTTACTTTTGGCCCGCTCAGCTTCTGCCTCATGTTGTAGCATGCGCGCTTCGTTTAGAGAGCGATCGCATGCGTCTATAACCGTTGGCAAAAGTGTCGCTATGCGCTTAGCCTCGGTTACCTGCCGGGCTCTAAGCACTTCGCGTCGAGCTGCTTCATCGGCAGCTTGACGTTGTGCCTGCAACTGTTTTTCGAGTGCGCCTGTTTGCTCTTTTTGTGCGCGCACACGCTCGCGAGCTGTTTCTAAATCAATTCTTGCTCTAACCTCTATAGCGCGTAGTTGCTCAACTTCAGCATGCACATCTTCGCGTTCACTTGGATCAAAAATAGGTTTCGGTTTTGATGATTCTTCGGCGAGCGCTCTTTCTGCATCGTCTTGTTGTTGCTTTGCTGTTGCTAACGACTTGTTTACGTGCTGTTCGCTTTCTAGTATTCTTTCGAGCTCTGCTTTAAATGCGTCTTTGTGAGCGTTTAACCTGTTGTGTTCTTTTTGTTTGTTTGCTCGTTCAGCATCTGCTCGTCGAAGCTCGGTGAGTGATAGTTCTTCTTCTTTTTTTAAAGATGCAGCTTGCTGTTTTAAAGTTTCATGATTTTTGTGGAGCTCACCGATCGTGGTTTCGAGTTCTACTAGATTTGCTTCTGCTCTGTCTCGTTCAGCTAATAGTTCTATCTTTGAGGGAGCTGACCCTTCGCCACCTCTGAGCAGGTTTCTGGATATTTTCTCTCCGCTAATTGTGACAACTGTAAAAGAAGTTTTTTCTAAAACGGTTTGTAGGGTTTCTGCGCTACGGATTGCATCTTTGAGGTTTGCTGCGATGTAGCTGTGTTGTAAAACTGCTTTAACTCCTTCAGGAGCATGTATTACATCGGTGATTCGGGTTAGATTTTCAGATTTTAGAGCATCGTTTTGTGCCTCTAATTTGGTGTCTAGCTGTAAGGGGGTGCCGTTAGCTTCACTAACATCTGCGATAAGCAGACTGACCCTGCCTAGTGATTCTTCTTTTGCACGGTTTATTATGCGGATCGCGTCTTTTCTTGTTTTCACTAAAAACGCTTCAGCAAGACTTCCTAGCGCCGCATCAACAGCAGTTTCATACCCTGCTTCGGCACGCACGTGCTCGGCTACCACTCCGAGGGTTTCTGTTGCGAGTTGTTTTGATCCGCCCCCTAAGTCGAGTGCGCTGGTAAGTGCGGCCATTTTTGCTTCTAGTCCCGCTCTTTCTCTTTCGGAACTGTGTAGAAGGTCTCTGGCTTCATCGATTTTTTTGCGTACTTCTGTTAACTTGTCGCCAACTGCTTTATGCGCTTCTTCAAGAGCAGGGTCTGCTTCTTGAATGTTTTTATTGAGCCGTTCAAATTCTGTGAGACTTTGTTCAGCTTCTTCAAGTCTTTTGACGGCATCCTGTTTTGCTATCCTGCGGCGTTCTTGTTCATGCAGAATCGTGTTGACGGTTTGTTTAGCTGTATCAATTTTTCCGCGAAGTTTTGACAACTCTAGGTCATGTTGTGCAAGCAGTGCACTCTGCGAAGCAATATGTTCATCTAAGGCGTCTAGTTGGATTTGAGCTTTTTGGGTTTTTTGGACTGTTTGTTGCCATGCGTTTTCAGCTTCTGGCAGTTTGTTTTTAAGCTGTTCTAGTTCGTTTTGTGCGTCAATTAAGTGTTGTTCGCTCAATAAGTTTGGTGTCGGGAGCCCCTCAGATTGAGTTGCTAAGAAGGTTAGCCGCTGTTGCACCTGCTCGTAGAGCCCACGTAGCTTGCCCTGTGCTCTTTCTAAATCTAGGCTCACTCGACGCGCCTGGTCAACTGCATCTGATTGTTGTGCGCTCTCAATATTTTTGATGCGTAGCTGCTTTTGTTCGTGTTGTTCGCTGAGCACTATTTTTTCTGTGTGGCGCGCACTGTCATCGCGTGTCAGGTCTTCGATTTCTAAGCGGAGCCGGTGCACGTCATCTGCCAAGATGCGCGCTTTAGCATCCCGCACTTCAGCAGCTATGAACTGCGCTTTTTTTGCTACCTCAGCCTGCCTGCCCAAGGGTTTCAGTTGCCGTCTTACCTCTCCGGCTAGGTCGCTAAGTCTTGTCAGGTTTGCTTCCATAGCGTCAAGTTTGCGCAGTGTGCGTTCTTTACGTTTGCGGTGTTTGAGGATCCCCGCGGCTTCTTCGATGAAAGCTCTGCGGTCTTCAGCTGTCGCACGCAACACTGTGTCTAGTTGGCCCTGCCCTACGATGACGTGCATCTGATTGCCAAGACCCGAGTCACTGAGGAGTTCTTGCACATCTAACAGCCGGCAACCTTCGCCATTTATTGCGTATTCACTGGCGCCGTTTCTAAACAGAGTGCGGCTTATTGTCACCTCAGAGTAATCGATCGGTAAAGCACCATCGCTGTTGTCGATCGTTAGTTTGACCTCGGCACGACCGAGTGGGCCTCTGGATGATGTGCCCGCAAAGATTACGTCTTCCATTTTGCCGCCACGCAGTGTTTTAGCGCCCTGCTCGCCCATAACCCACGCAAGTGCGTCAACAACGTTAGATTTACCTGAGCCATTGGGGCCTACTACTGCGGTGACTCCCGGTTCAAATTCAAAAGTGGTGGGTTGAGCGAAAGATTTAAAGCCTCGAAGCGTCAAGCTTTTAAGATACATTCACCCCTCCGCTTCATCGGCGTAATTATAGTTCAGTCCATCTATAGTCAGTGCGTTCATAATCGGCGCATTCATAATCAACTCACTGTTAATAAGCACATTGGTAACTAGATTACTAAAATCTAAGCGTACTAGACAGAGGCGTTTGATTATGCAGATTTTGTGGCGCTTCTAGCGAGTAGACTTTATGTTGATGAAAATTTTGAAGAAAACTGATTGTCATCGTGTCCAGTAAATCCCCATTGGATTCAAAACTGACAGCGTCTTACGCAACTTTTTTGGCGGAGCGGCCTGAAGACGCAGATGAAGACGTGCATATGCTTTCGGCAGTAGTAGACCACGTCATTGAAAAGTGCAGCAAACCAGATGACCTGGTGCTTGACCTTTTCGCTGGTTTTGGAACGACACTTGCGCGGGCTACGGCCCTTGAGCGAAGAGCAGTCGGTGTTGAGCTGCTACCTGAGCGGGTGGAGCTTATTCGTTCTCGAGTTCCAGATGCCCTAATTATTGAAGGCGACGCTAGAGATACATCACAGATTATTCGTGATTTGGAAGACTGCCCACCCGAATCACAATTCCGGCTCATTCTGACCTCCCCACCGTATATGACAGTTAATAATCATGAGGCTGATCCGCTCACCGCCTATGAAGAAAATGACGGAGATTACAGTCGCTATTTAGCTGGACTCAGCATAGTGGCGGCGCAGTGCGCAGCGCTTGTGGAGCGTGGAGGTTATGTGGTGTGGAACGTAGCCGACATCTACCATATGGAAAAAACTACTCATTTGATTCGCGATTGTTCAAGAGTGCTCAAACAATACTTAACACCAGTAGGAATCACCGAGATCTTTTGGGATAAATACCCTCATGACCTGGTGCGCGATGCGTTACTGGTGTTTCAGCGCACTGCTTAAATATGCGTGAGTCAAGCTTCACTACAGCTTGGTGGGTTCGTTCTGCCATTGCTGAGGCCATGCCACTTCTTTCAGGTGAAATGGGTGGGCATCAATTTCATGTTGTCGGATCGCCCTGGGTCAAAAAAGCAACGAATAACGCTTGCGCTGACAGCGTGGGCAAAAGTGTGAGTTGCGGCCCATAAATGACGCCTTTTCAATTGCCGATCCGCATCTAGAGCAAGCCAACCCCGTGCGACCATAAGCTTCAAGTGATTGTGCGAAATGGCCCAACTATTTCACTTTCTGACGTTCATTTCCGAACGGTCAGCAGAAGTCCACACTATTACCATGAGCGAGCTCAAAGTAATTATCGGTTCTAAGCGACTTGGAGTCGTTGATCGCCTGAAACATACTCTACCACGAGGCTACCTCCTACGGCTTCGAGATACTTACGTATAGTGCCGATCTTTGCATTGTCGAGTTCACCGTGCTCAATTTTCGAAATCTGTCGCTGGCCGACACCGATGCGCTCGGCCAGTTCTTCCTGTGTCAGCCCGAGAGTCTCACGAAGCTCACGCAGACGGTAAGCACGTATCTCACCTCGCATCCGCTCCTTGTGGGCTTCTACTCGCTGACGGTTGACAGGGCGCTTTGCGAGAAGTTGTTCACGAGTCAGTGCCATCAGAATCACTCTCCTTCAGTATTCTTTATTCTGCGAATGTGGGCGTTAAACAACTCGTCGGCGATTGGTATGTTCATCTTATACCAGCTCTTCCAGTTGCCCGCTTTGTCTCCAGCAACCAGCATTATCGCCCGTCGCTTCGGGTCAAAAGCAAACAGCACTCGAAACTCAGACCGACCAGCGGAGCCCGGTCTGAGTTCCTTCATATTCTTGTGTTTGGATGTCTTCACTGTGTCTACAATGGGGCGTCCGAGTTGCGGGCCTTGTTCCTCGAGTAGCTCAATTGCGGCCATCACCTGCTCGTACGAGTCCTCGTCAAGAGATGTCAACCATTCTTCGATAAGCTCGAGGTCAACGTTCCACACATTTACAGTTTAGACCCAACAGGGTCTAAACGCAAGAAGCGCCCCACCTCAGGTGAGGTGACAAATATTCACCGCTTGCGCTGACAGCGCGGGCAAAAGTGTGAGTTGCGGCCCATAAATGGGGTCTTTTCGATGGCGGATCCGCACCTTGTGCACGCGAGCCCGGTACGCCCATAAGCTTCGAGCGACTGTGCAAAATACCCCGCTTCGCCATTCACATTCACATACTGTGCATCGAAGCTGGTTCCACCCCACTCGAGAGCACGTTCAAAAACGTCTCCCATTACCTCAACTAGTTCCGCCAGCTTCTTTTTAGATATTCGGAAGGCGGGTGTATCAGGGTGAATTTTGACCTGCCATAACGCTTCGTCAGCATAAATGTTGCCAACCCCGCTCATGAGGGTCTGGTCGAGTAACAGCTTTTTTATCCCAATTCGGCGCTGTTTGACTCTGTCAACCCAAGCTTTTATGTCAAATGCGGGGTCCAGTGGATCGCGTGCAATGTGTGCAGCCTGAGCGGGCACCAAAGAGTGATTGCTTCCCGCACCACCGGCTGCAGCGTCAGTTGTCTGTATCAAATCGTCAATCGCTAACGACCCAAACCGTCTCTGGTCTGCAAAATCTATGCGCAGCAGACTCAAATCGGTGCCTCGCAACCAGATTCTGGCTCGCACGTGCCTGTCGTCGGGAGCGTCTTCTGTGCGCGCTAACACTTGCCCACTCATTCCTAAATGAGCCAGAAGAGCAAGTTTAGGCGAGTCGGTAGAGTTTTGAGATGCGAGCGGGATCCACATAAATTTGCCTCGCCTGGCAGGTGGCATAAGCGTCGCTCCGGTTAGCTTGCCCACAAAATCTGCTACCCGCATTTCTATATCGCCGGTGTGTCTTTTTAACGCTCGAGCGTCTTCAACTTCAACTGATTCGACCTGCGCGCCTGCCACAAGTGGCGCTAGTTGTCTACGCACAGTTTCAACTTCGGGAAGTTCAGGCATGCTATTTCTGCGCTCCGCGTAAGCGGTCCAAAGCTATCAACTGACTCACGACTTCGCGTGCAGCCAAGAGTTCAGCAGCTTTTTTATTTGTGCCGATGCCCGTTCCAGTGAGTTCCTCAAATTTAACAGTGGCGGCATATCTACGATCGTGATCTGGGCCTTCTGTCTCTATCTCATAGACGGGCAGAGAAATTCCTCTCGCGCCAGCCTCTTCTTGTAGAGTAGTTTTTGGGTCAAAGAAAACGATCAGTTCTTCAATTTTTGCAAACTGTGGGTCAATAAGTTGATTGACAAAGCGATCTGCCACCTCAGCTCCGTGTTCTTCAAAAACCGCACCGATAACGGCCTCTAAAACATCTGCAAGGATTGATTCTTTGTCAGCACCACCTGATCGTTTTTCGCCACGACCAAGCCGAATATGAGGGCCTAAAGTTATGCTTCGTGCGAGAGTCGAAAGTGACGTTGCAGAAACCAAAGCTGCTCTTCGTTTGCTGAGCTCCCCTTCTGGTAAAGACGGGAACTCTCTATAAAGACGCCACGAAACAACCTGCCCTAAAATTGAGTCTCCTAAAAACTCGAGCCTCTCGTTGTGCGGCGCCCCAACGTGCTCTGCAGCCCACGATCTGTGCGTTAAAGCTAAAGACAGGCGTTTTGGAGCAAGAGTTATGCCAAACGGCACAAGAAAGCCGCCAGGTGCTTGTACTTCGCTTCCTGACGGCTCACCTGTTACTGACATGTGTCAGTTAAGCGTCTGCTACGCGGCGACCCTTGTACTCTAAGAAGAGCGGGTTGCCCTGCGAATCTTCAACCACACGTGCACGGTGTGGAAGGCTGTAAACGGTGCGACCGTTTTCAACTGATTTTACAAGTTTTGGTGCTTCAGCCTTCCATGCCGAACGGCGATGGCGGGTGTTTGAGCGTGACAATCTGCGCTTTGGAACAGCCATAATAATTTCCTTTAAATGTTGTTGTTAATCTCAGCCTTTAAACTTGCCAGAGCCGCCCACCGTGGATCGATCTCCTCGGAGAGTTTATCTGTTTCGCCAGCTTTAAGTTTTTCACCAGTGTTAGGGTCTAACCCTGCACAATCTGGTTTACAAACCGGCTGGAACGGCAGTGCAAGCACAACCGCGTCTCGGAGTGGAGGTTCAAGATTCACGTGATCACCGTGAACCCCATACTCATCGGCCTCCGTAAGAGTATACGCGAAAAGTTCTGTAAATTCGACCTCGCCTCGCGCAATAAACGGTGTGAGACACCTGACGCACTCTGCATGAAACTTTGTTGAGGCTTTAATGCTAGCCAAAATACCCTCATGCACCGACTCAAACCGCATGTCTAAATGCACTGTTTCTCCGGCTGGAACGCTCGCAACACCCTCACCCATGCGCTCGGGAAGCACTATATCGCGCTCACGCTCACGCATCTCACCGGGGCGATGAATAATATCTCTAACGTTTTCTAAAAAAACTTTATCTTTTGACACTATTCAAGAGTATCTAATCAGTCTGATATATAAATTAGGTTTTGATCAGGCTGGCGGTGAAGCTTCTAACGTGCGTGCAACAACGGGCGGCACATACGGTGAAACATCTCCGCCTAATGCGGCAACCTGTCGCACTAATGAGCTTGAAACGTGTGCGTGTTGCGGTTCGGTCAAGAAAAATACTGTTTCGATTCCGGCGAGCGAGCGATTCATAATCACCATCGGTGTTTCATAGGCAACATCGATTTGCGAGCGGATGCCCTTAACCAAAACTTTAGAACCAACTTCAAGACAATAATCAACCAGCAGCCCCATTGACCAAGATGTCACCTCAATATTTTTTTGGGCCAGCTCGGGGTCTTCTTTAATTGCCTCTTGAATTAGTTTGACTCTCTCAGCGATTGGAAGCATGGCGTGTTTGTCTGGGTTGTGCACTACGAGCACATGCACCTCATCAAACACTGCTGTGGCTCTACGCACAACATCTAGATGGCCTAAGGTGACCGGATCAAACGAACCAGGAACGACTGCGATACTGTTCATACATTTACCCTATCTGGTAGCCACTGAAATATTGGTTATACACGGCTTAAGATTTGTATAAATGCGATATCTGTTCTTCTCCGCTTTGTTCGTCAAACCTTTGTTTTAGTTCAGGAACCGATTTTAGTTGCGGATCCTCTAAAATTAACTCTCGCGCTAACTGACCGGCGAGCTCAATAACTTCTAAGTCTTTAACAACCCTGATCCATTTCAGCGAAGAAGCACCGCCGGACTGGGTTGCACCAAGAATGTCACCTTCGCGTCTCATCTCCAGATCAACTTGAGCGAGC
>DATJCC010000002.1:0-3851 GCA_035514995.1 Microbacteriaceae bacterium | reverse complement strand
CGAGCCCCGGTACTATAAAAGCCTGTTCGTTTAGTCCGGCATCAAGGGCACCTAAAACTAGTTTAATTTTTTTCTCACCAAGTTTTTCTTCAAGCTTTTCTATCCCCTCTGGGGTGCCTAAAATGCAGATCGCGGTTACGTCGTCGGCACCTCGATCGAAGAGAAATTCAACTGCAGCCGCGAGTGATCCGCCAGTTGCAAGCATCGGGTCGAGCACAAAACACTGTCGACCCTCTAGAGATTTGGGGAGTCTTTCAGCATACGTTACTGGCTCATGCGTCTCTTCATCTCGCACCATGCCTAAGAAGCCGACTTCTGCCGTGGGCACCAAACGGGTCATACCCTCGAGCATTCCAAGCCCAGCTCTTAAGATTGGAACAATTAAGGGTAGTGGGTGGCTGAGGCGCACCCCATCAGCAGAAGCTACGGGTGTTTCAACCTGTATCTCATCAACTTTGACTTCCCGAGTCGCTTCGTAGGCTAATAGAGTCATTAACTCTTCGGTGAGTGCCTTGAAGGTTGGTTGTGATGTGCTTTTGTCGCGTAGGACCGTAAGCTTGTGAGTGATCAGTGGGTGGTCAGCAATAAAAACACGCATGAAGATCATCCTATGCCCCCAAGCTCTCTTTTATGAATAAGTAGATGGTCAGAACTTGATGATTCCTATAAACTCGATTGAAAAAAACTTTATGAAGCTTGCTCTTAGTGAAGCTGAACGCGCTTCAGAGGAGGGCGAAATACCTGTCGGCGCTGTCATAGTAGATGCAAATAGCAACGTTCTTTCCTCGACACATAACACCCAGTTAAGAGACGATGACCCTACATCTCATGCAGAGCTTCTCGCTATTCGCAAAGCATTGGGGGTGATTGATGGTCGCTACCTTGAAGGTTGCACTCTATTTGTCACTCTAGAGCCGTGTGTAATGTGTGCCGGAGCGATTGCTCACTCACGTATACCGCGGGTAATTATCGGTGCTTGGGATGAAAAGACAGGTGCTGCCGGCAGTCTCTACGACGTTTTACGAGACGCGAGGCTCCCGCATCCCCAGATCGAAGTTATTGGGGGCGTCTTTGAGAGTGAATCGGCCCAGCTGTTACAAAACTTCTTTTTAAAACGGCGAGTTAAAAACTCTATTTAAGAGCCGAGTTTTGCTAACTCTTCTGCACGGTCAATAGCGGCTTTTAAAGCTTCGCTTATAGTGACGTCGAGACGGGCGCTTTCAAACCGTTTAAGGGCCTGTTCCGTTGTGCCGTTGGGGCTTGTGACATCTTGTCTTAACTGCTTTGGGTCAGCCCCCATTTTTTCAAGGAGAAGCGAGGCTCCTAGGAATGTTTCTTCGACGATGATTTTTGCTTCGGATGCAGAAAAACCAAGTTTTTTAACTGCATCTGTCATTTTTTCTATGAACAAAAATACGTAGGCTGGGCCACCGCCTGATGCTGCTGTGAGGGAGTTAAGCTGCGACTCTGACTCCAAAATGATGACTTTACCAACCGTTTCAAACAGTTCTCTAGCCAGGTCAAGAGATTTTCTTGGCGCTTCGCTCGAGGCTGTAATTCCGGTGACACCTCTGCGCACAAGAGATGGAGTGTTAGGCATCGCTCGAACTACTGTGACACCACTGGGTAGTAATTTTTGAATTGTTTCGATTTCTACGCCCGCAGCCACGCTTATCAAAACCGTGTTAGGCGCTAAGTGGCTGGCAATTTCTTTAATCAAATCGATTATCATGTGCGGTTTTACGCCAATAATGACAACTTTTGCACCAGCGACTGCCTTGAGGTTAGCTTCAGGGTCAGATTCGAGAGAGTGCGCAATCACTCCGGCGCGAGATGAATATTTTTCGCTACTTGCATCTGTAAAAGTAGTCACATTCACTGGGACAGAAAATTCAACACCGGGGCTTAAAAGCCCCTCAAGGATAGCCCCTCCCATTGCTCCAACTCCAAGAATTGCTGTTGCTGGTAGAACATTTTTTTCAAGTGAACTCATACTGTTATCATACGACCCGCATACAAGATGGGCCATAATGGAAGCATTAAGCAGACTTGATTGCGGAGGTATTGTAGTGAGCGAATCAGCGGGCAGGAAAGCGGTTTTGGCTGCGTTTTTTGCGAACCTTGCAATTGCCATAACTAAATTTTTTGCGGCTTTTATTTCAGGCTCCGCCGCGATGCTTGCAGAAGCAGTGCACTCGGTTGCAGATACTTTAAACCAATTGCTGCTTTTAGCGGGCGCTAAACGTGCCAAAAAGGCTCCAGACAAAGACCATCCCTTTGGGTACGGGCGGGTGCGATACCTATATGCCTTCGTGGTAGCGGTGGTGCTTTTTAGCGTCGGTGGAGTTTTCTCAATTTTTGAAGGTATTTCAAAGTTTAGAGAGCCACACACCATTGAAATGTGGTGGATCCCAATAGTTGTTTTAGTGGTCGCGATCATAATTGAAAGCTTTTCTATTCGGGTGGCGATCAGAGAGAGCCGCCCCCTGAAGGGTGATAAAAGCTGGTGGGAATTTGTGAAGACCTCTAAATCCCCAGAGCTTCCAGTCGTCTTGTTTGAAGATGCCGCAGCGTTGGTAGGCCTTGTTTTCGCGTTATTCGGAGTTGGGCTAACCGTTATTACCGGCAACGGACTGTTCGACGCTGTTGCTACCATTTTGATTGGCTTGCTGCTCATTGTCGTTGCGATGGTGCTGGTAATTGAAGTCTCCAGCCTGCTAGTTGGAGAGGGCGCAAACGAAAAAGACCTTTCCGCTATAGAAGCAGCATTCTTGAACACACGTGGGGTAGACCGAATAATCCATATGAAAACCCTTTATATGGGCCCTGACGAAATGATGGTTGGAGCAAAGATAAGCATCTCAGCCGAAAAGAAAGTACGAGAAGTAGCTGCAATAATAAACGTTGCTGAAGCTAAAGTTCGAAGTGCTGTTCCTCACGCAAAAACTATTTATGTAGAGCCGGATGTTTGGCGCGATCCGACTGAAATCCCGCTAACTGAAGAGATTGTGCTTCTAAGTTCTGACTAAGCAACTAGACTTTCTTGCGGCCGTTGCTTTTAGTTTATGGCTGAGAAACGCTCCACGGCTGAGGTCGTTCCCGAAACAATTATCAGATCTCCGGCTTCTACAACCGTCTCGTTTCTAGCATAAGTAAATGGCATACCTGGTGTTTTCACGCCAACAACTGTGACATGATATCTGGATCGCACACCACTTTCAGCAAGGGGTAGGCCCTGGATTGATTTTGGTGGACGCAACTTTGCCAAAACGAAATCATCATCAAACTCGATGAAGTCGAGCATTGCGCCGCTGACAAGGTGCGCTACTCTCTCTCCAGCTTCAAGTTCAGGATAAATTACGTGTTGCACTCCGATTCGTTCTAAAATTTTGCCGTGCGACTGGCTCATAGCTTTTGCCCAAATCTGCGAAACACCTAGATCTACAAGGTTTGCCGCTATCAGCACACTGGCTTCAATGGAGTCACCAACAGCAACAATCGCGGATTTGAACTGTTCAGCCCCTATTTGTTTTAATGCCTCAAATGAGGTCGCGTCAGCTTCAACAACGTGAGTGACTTGGTCAGCCCACTTTTGTACAAGCTGCGGTTGCTTTTCTATGGCCAACACTTCATGGTCTAGTCTGTCGAGCTGCGTTGCAGCTGCAGCGCCAAACCTGCCTAGTCCAATTACTAGTACTGGCGAATCAGAGCGTATATCAACCAACGATTGGCCTTTCTTCAGGGAAACGGTAGAGACGTTTCGTGTTTGTCATTGCTATAGCGGCGGCAAGCGTGACCGTTCCTACGCGTCCTGCCCACATTGTTAACGCCAATACAATTTTGCCAGCATC
>DATJCC010000001.1:0-4111 GCA_035514995.1 Microbacteriaceae bacterium | reverse complement strand
GTTTATTCTGATTTACCAACAGAATACGATGGCGTCTCAGAAATAATGCCGATCGATGGAGCTCACATTTACGCTTCTGGTTCTGGGCTTGAGCGCGGAGCCACCGCAATCGTCAGTCTCGTGGCGGAATCTGGTGAGGTGATATTAGTCGCTGACTCAAAAACTGAAGGTTCCGGTTTCATGAATATTGACGCGGATTTTCCTGATGATTTAGCTGTTGGTGATTACGATTTGACGCTAGAAGCCACCGATGGTGATGGAACAGTTCACAACCTTCAGATCGAGGTAACAGTGACCGCCGATGCCCGTGCATCGTTTCCCAATGGCGCAAACAGCTACCAGTCAGAAGACAAAATCACGTTAAAAGAAGTGACCGTTGAATGGTTGTTTGAAGACCTCTTGCCAGCACTGTTGCTACTGATTTCGGTGCTGGGAGTGCTCTACTTCACGATCATAATCAGAAACTCTAAAGACGATTACGACACAGGTGATTACGATACAGGTGTTTACGATACAGATGCGTTCGACACAAAGGGTTACAACGCAAACGTTGCAACACAGACGACTACACAGGGACCGACTACACAGGGACCGACTACACCGTGACCGGCTACACCGTGACCGGCTACACAGGGACCTACTACACAGTGATCTACTACACAGGGACCTACTGCACAGTGACGGAGAGCTAAGTTTAGGAATCGCTAGATATGCGAGGCTTTAGACTTGATTTTCTTGTAAATCTACTTACTTTCTAGCTCTACTTGTCTTTAGCTTTGACTGTCTTCTAGCTCGTTTTTAACGATGGCTTTTTCAGCGATTATTTCACGCAAAATAGCCTCATCGTTTGAGATCTCGGTGACAAATTGAGGTAGTTCCAGCAAGCCTGCCAAGTGCTCCGGCAGGTCTGCCGGGCTACCTGTTGCTTCAATAACTGTTTCATTGAACTTCGCAGGTTTTGCTGTCTCTAACACCAACATCGCCACCCCTGGTTCAAGGTTTTCTCGTGCGACCTTAACCCCGTCTGCGGTGTGTGGGTCTAGAAGAGCCCCAGTTTTTTCTGATTCACGCTTAATCGTCGTCAGTCTGTCAGAGTGTGAGCTTGTTCCGCTAATAAAACCAAACTCAGTTTTAAATCTCTCCAGCTCAGCAGATAGGTCGAAGAAACCAGCAGACTCAAGTTCATCCCACAGCTCATTGAGCCGGCTGGAGTCGCGGCCAACAAGATCAAAAATGAAACGCTCTAGGTTTGAAGCCTTCGAAATGTCCATAGATGGGCTCGAGGTGGCAAGAGTGTTTGCAGCGTCGCGTGGGCGGTAAATACCGGTGCGAAAAAATTCATCGAGCACATTATTTTCGTTTGTCGCCAAAACCAGTTTGTTTATCGGAACACCCATCTGCTTCGCATAGTGCCCCGAAAGAATGTTGCCAAAGTTACCAGAGGGCACTGTGACTGAGATTTTGTATTCAGCTCGCTCTTCTTGAGCAACATCGTCGCTCATGCGCAGCCACGCCCAAAAATAGTACACAACTTGGGCAGTGATGCGCCCTAAATTTATCGAGTTTACGGTGCCTAGAGTGTATTGGCGCTTAAAGTCCAGATCGCTTGAAAGCGACTTAACAAGATTTTGGCAATCATCAAAAACACCTTCGACGGCAATGTTATGAATGTTGGGGTCTGTTAACGAATACATTTGAGCACGCTGAAAATCGCTCATTCTACCCTGCGGTGAAAGCATAAAAACGGCTAGATTTTCTTTGCCTCGCAGAGCGTATTCTGCGGCAGATCCAGTGTCGCCTGATGTTGCTCCGACAATGTTTAATGTTTGCCCTGTGCGTGCCAAAACGTATTCGAGCACCTGCCCCAAAAACTGCATCGCAATGTCTTTAAACGCGAGTGTGGGCCCTTCAGAAAGACCAAGCAAAGAAACCTGATCATCTAATCGCACAACCGGCACTATTTCATCGGCAATAAAATTCTTGGTGTTATATGCAGAGTGACACATACGCTCAAGATCTACGCGCGGAATGTCGGTAGCAAAAAGAGCAATAACTTCGGTTGCCAGCTCTGGATAGCTTAAAGAACGCCACTGCTCTAAAGTTTCAAGGCTTACAGAAGGTAGTTTTTCTGGTACCGCTAATCCCCCATCTGGAGCCAAACCTTCAATGAGTGTTTCGCTAAAAAACGCGGCTTGCATGCCTCCGCGCGTCGAAATATATTTCACTCCAGCTCCTTATAAACCGAGGCTCAAAAACTTGTTAACTCTATTGTCTCACGAAGCGCGCCCGCTTCTTTAGGATTAAGTGAGATAATGGTTAACAAATGGATACCCCACAGCGTAAAAACTTTTTGAGTCTGCTAAATGTTAAAAGCTTGCTACCAAGTCTTGATGACTACAGACGGGTGCCAAGAACCTGGCGTAAAGACCTTTTGGCTGGTGTCACTGTTGGTATTGTTGCACTCCCCCTGGCTCTAGCTTTTGGTGTCAGCTCAGGAGCGGGTGCTGAGAGCGGACTAATAACTGCGATAATCGCAGGTGTAGTCGCAGCTATTTTTGGTGGATCAAATGTGCAGGTGTCTGGGCCTACAGGCGCTATGGTCGTCGTGCTTGGTCCAATAGTCGCTAAGCACGGTGTCGCGACTATAGCCTTGGTCAGCCTAATGGCCGGAATCATCGTTTTAGCTGCAGGTTTTTTGCGGTTGGGTCGCACCGTCAGCTACATCCCCTGGCCGGTGATTGAAGGTTTTACGCTAGGAATCGCGGTAATAATTTTTTTGCAGCAGGTTCCTTCTGCTATCGGTGCGATAGTTGAGCCCGGCAAGAACTCGCTTCTAGCGGCAATCGACTCTTTCAGCCAGATAAGCATCGCAGAGGCGTGGATGCCTATTCTCTTAGTAGCTATTGTTGTCATCACGATGCTTGTTGTTCCGATGATTCACCAGGCACTACCGGCATCTCTTATCGCGGTTGTTGTGGCGACGCTGGTAGCAATATTTTTAAAGTTTAATGTGACAAGCATTGGCGAACTTCCGAGTTCTTTACCTCCTCCGCATCTGCCTCACATGACTTGGGATTTGGTTTATGCTCTCTTGGGGCCGGCTTTTGCGGTAGCCGCATTAGCTGCTATAGAATCTCTGCTTTCAGCTCGAGTGGCCTCTTCTATCTCTGAGACTGGCCCCTACGATGCAGACCGTGAGCTTGTAGGTCAGGGGTTAGCTTCAGTTGCGTCGGGTTTCTTCGGCGGAATGCCAGCAACCGGAGCTATCGCACGCACAGCCGTTAACATCCGCGCTGGCGGGCAAACAAGACTCTCGGTGATTGTCCATTCGGTTGTGTTGTTAGTCGTTGTTTATGCTGCCAGTACGATTGTTTCAGTAATTCCGTTAGCCGCTTTGGCGGGTGTTTTAATGGTCACTTCGGCACGGATGGTGTCGGCCGCGACAGCTTTAACAATTTTACGTTCAACCAGGTCAGATGCAGTGATTTTTGTGATGACCGCGGTTATTACAATATCTTTTGACTTGATTTATGCGGTTGTGATTGGTGTTGCAGCTGCCGGCTTTGCTGCGCTTAGACAGCTCGCTAAAACAAGCGGTGTTGAGAGAGAAGCGCTCCCTCTACCTGTTATCGAGGGTGACGAAAAAATTGCTGTCTACCGCATAGATGGTGCGCTATTCTTCGGCACTGCAGACAAGATTTTGCACGACTTGCAAGACACCAAAGGCATTTCGGTTGTAATCTTACGCATGTCAAAGCTACAGATGTTAGATGCAACCGGGGCTCAAGTAATTACTGAGCTTGTGCGCACTCTTGAAGCGGCGGGCATCACCGTGCTAATCAAGGGAATTCAAGCCTCACACACGCGCTTGGCTGAAAAGGTTGGAGTGATATCTTCGTTACGTCACCAAAACCACCTTTTTTCATCTCTAGATGATGCGATTGCTCACGCTCGAAGCCACGCTTGAGCTTAAACTTTGTTAGGCTAGGGTTACTCGAAGAGGAGCTAGCTAAAGCCCCATTTGAGGTAACAAAAATTTAGCATTAGGCCCAACTGGGCAAACCATTTTCTAGCTGTGAGGAGCATCTAATAGTGGCCCACAAGAATATTC